>JAOZQX010000301.1 GCA_029931995.1 Bacteroidales bacterium | reverse complement strand
AGCTGCAATCACAGCGATATCAATCTGAACTTCTCCGTCCTGAACCGCCTGATAACGGCCACCGTGCGAACGTAAAACGCCAAGCCCTTGCATTCTTCCTTCCGAACAAAAACGCCCCAATGCACCATTCATGCTACCTTCGATACGGTTGATGGTTCCATCTTCCAAATATTTTATTAATCCTGCCTGACATGGAAAAGAAGCAGACGGATACCAACGTATATTTTTCACACCCAAGTCAGCAGCTATATCAAAAATCTGATTTGCAATTACATCGCCATTACGAAAATGATGGTGAGTTGAAATGGTCATCCCATCTTTTAATCCAGCTTTAATCAATGCCTCCTTCAACGACGCAACTACTTTATTTCCATCCTCCGGATAATTGGCACAAGATGAAATTCGAGGTGCATGTTTTCGGCCTTCCGGAATATGTTTTCCAACACCTTTAAAAGCAATATGTTCTTCGCCGTTAACAATAGTTGGAACCATTCGTCCGGCCGCATTCTTAACTAATTTATCGTATTTTTTCATGATTTTCTTTTCAAAATGATTAATGGATTATTTTTCCTCTTCCAGCCAATTTGCAGAAAGTTTCCCAATGCTTAAAGCCAAATCAATAGTTGTTTGAGCTCGCTTTACAACCGGTGGGTCAATCATTTTTGATCCCAGTGAAACAACACCTAAACCTTTGTTGGTTGCTTCGATAAAAGCACGAACAATTCTTTTAGCTTTTTCAATTTCGGCAGTATCCGGTGCAAAATTATCATGAATAACTTTGATTTGGCGCGGATGGATACAACCCATTCCATCAAATCCAAGAGCTTTTGATTTCAATACATTTTGTTTCAAGGCTTCCATATCTGAGACATCAGAAAATACAGAATCAATAGGTTGAACACGTGCTGCACGAGCAGCATTAACCACCATGCTTCGAGCAAAGAAGGATTCGGTTCCTTCATTGGTACGGCGTGTACAAAGATCGGCTGTATAATCTTCCAACCCTATTGCAATTGATACAATATTATCGGCAGCACTGGCAATTTCGTAAGCTTTGATTACACCCAACGCACTTTCGATGATCGGCATTAGCCAAACAGGATAATCAACACCCCTTTCTTTCTTAATTTTATCAATACGCTTATTAACCTGAAGAATTTGCTCAGCACTCTCAACTTTTGGAACAAGGATCAGGTTCACATGATGCGGGATTAAATAATCCAAATCATCTAAACCTTTTGGCACCTGATTGATACGCACCATCCGTTCGGCACCATAAAAATTCATTTGGCGCAAACTATTTCTTACCAAAAATCGCGCATCATGCTTTTTATCATGTGCAACGGCGTCTTCTAAATCAAGGATAACAGCATTTGGCTGATGAATCCCTGCATTTAGCATCAAACTTGGTGTATTGCCTGGCAAATAGAGTCTTGAAAAACGATGCTGATTTTTAAACGATTCGTTTTTATTTTCCTCTAACAAGTCCGGCAAAAATTCTTTATCGGTATCTATCAATTTTTTAATAGCTGCTTCCATACGAGCAGACAAAACCAAGGGCAATGCACCAAAATCCTCAATGATAACTTTCGCATTTTTGATGTCGAAATATTGAAGAACATCTGTGGCAAGTTTTAAAATACTCTCGCCAAACATGGCTTTTACTTTACTTTCGAGTTGGATATTATGGCCTCCTTTGTCTGTAATTTCAACACTTACAAAACAATCGGATCGGATTCCTTTTCCTTTATTTCCTGAGCTTGCTAGTTTTTTCAATTCTTCCTCCGCTTTAATTTATTCATTCAGATGATTTTTTTCAAAATTAGTTGAAAAGAATTTCTCCCCCAACAGCTTTTGATTATTTGTAAATATTCAAAATAAGGAATTTTGAGCGTTAATTTTTCTTCGGATTTTTATACTTTTGTATAGTATTATTCCACAATGAACAATGCTATAAATGAACCCATATGCCTTTAAAGAAAATTGCCTTCATAATAAATCCGATTTCTGGAAAAGGAAGACAAAAAAATATTCCTAAACTGATTGGTCGTTATTTGGATGCAGAAAAATTCGATGCTCAGATATTCAATTCTGAACATGCTGGACATATGAGCACCTTGACTATTGAGGCAATCTCCGAAGCTTATGAAATCATCATTGCAATAGGTGGCGATGGATCAATCAACGAAATTTTTCCAAACCTGGTTAATACAAATATCATCTTCGGGATTATTCCTAGCGGAAGTGGTAACGGCCTAGCACGATTTTTAAAGATTCCCTTAAATCCTAAAAAGGCAATCAAACTAATAAATCAATTGCCAATTCAAGAAATTGATACCGCCGAAATGAACGGGCATCCATTTATCAACATTGCAGGAGTAGGTTTCGATGCAGAGGTTGCAGAATTATTTTCTCAAAGCAAAAAAAGAGGGTTTTGGTCATATTTTAAAATCTCCCTAAGTTCTTATTTTTCTTATAAAGAAAAAGAATATAAAATAAGTTTGGATGATGGGGAAGTAAAAAAAACGAAGGCATTGATGGTTTGCTTTGCCAACTCAAATCAGTTTGGAAATAATTTTGTTATCTCGCCAAAAGCAAAAGTTAATGATGGACTGATTGATGTTTGCATCGTCAACAAAATTCCGTTTTGGGCTATCCCTTTCAGCATATTTTTGATTTTTGCAGGTTTAGTAAATGCATCCAGATACTACAAACGATTTCGGGCTAAAAGTGTACATTTGAAATCAAACGAAAAACAAATTGTAAACATCGATGGGGAACCCATCGCGATGGAAACCGAAATTGAATTAAATATCAAGCCTTCTTCCATCAATATTATTTGTCTAAAAAATTAGAAAATGAGCAAAAAGAAAA
>JAOZQX010000018.1 GCA_029931995.1 Bacteroidales bacterium | reverse complement strand
TTTGAAGTATTCAATGCTTCTTTTGTAGCTGTTTTATAAGCATTAATTAAACCACTGACACCAAGCTTGGTTCCTCCGAAATAACGAATAACCACAACTAGAATATTTGTTAGGTCGAATGATTGCAATTGACCAAAAATTGGGCGACCTGCTGTACCCGAAGGTTCACCATCATCATTTATTCGATAAGCAGATTTGTCAAACCCTAATTGATAGGCATAACAATGATGACGAGCATCATAATACTCTTTTCTGAGATTTGCCAAACATTGCTTCACATCCTTTTCGGAACTAACCGGAAATGCTTTAGCTATGAATTTACTGCCTCTGTCTTTGAAAAGTCCGTCGGATGGTTTGGTTATGGTTCGGTATGTATCTTCGAAAAGCATTAGTAGAGAAATAGCCTGATTTTATTTGCTTCAAAGATAGAAATAAAAAAGCCTCACTTGAGGTGAGGCTTTGATCTTATTTTCTGATTGAGGCAATATCTTCAACCGCCTCAATGGCAGCATCAATGTGTTCGTCGGTATTGAATGCTCCAACACTTAAACGACAAGTGCCGTGCATATTGCTTGTGCCAATTCCTTCGTGAACCTTAGGAGCGCATTGTAATCCGGTTCGACTGGCAATATTATAATCTACATCCAGCATCATTCCAACATCGCCTGCTTCAAATCCTTTTATATTAAAACTCAAAACTGCATTTTGGTTTTCGATGCTGTCAGCACAATATGTTGTGACATTTTCTATGTTCTGCAAACCTTTGCGAAGTTTATCCCACAGCATAATTTCCTGATGATGAAGTTTTTCAATACCTTGTTCTAATACCCATTTAACACCTGCATTTAATCCGGCTACACCAACCAAATTCAAAGTTCCGCATTCTAAGCGGTAAGGGAATTGTTCGAGGTGAGTTTCTTGTGCTGAGCGAACACCTGTTCCTCCAAAGCGGGTTCCTTTAATCGGAATTTTTTCCATTACATAAGAGCCGCCAATACCTGTTGGCCCCATTAGGCATTTATGCCCCGTGAAAACTAAGATGTCAATATTCATGGCTTTCATGTCGATAGGAATGATGCCTGCACTTTGACTTGCATCAACAATGAAATATACACCGGCTTCTTTGCAAATTTTCCCAATTTCGGCAGCAGCTTGTACGGTACCAATAATATTTGAGCTGTGATTTACAATCACCATTTTTGTATTCTTTTTAATTGCTTTTTTGATGTCATTGGGGTCTACATAGCCATATTTATCAAATGCCACATGGTCCAATTCAATAGTGCCATCTAATACTAAATGATGTAAAGGACGGAGGACAGAATTGTGTTCCAGCATTGTTGTTATAACATGATCTCCTTTTTCGGCTAAGCCATTAATTATCATATTTAGCGAGTCACTGGCATTATAACTAAACGTAAGATGGTCGGAATTGTCGCCATTAAATAATTCGGTAAGTAATTTTCGAGTACCCATTACTACTTCTTCAGCTTCGATTGCTGCATCAAAACCCGATCTTCCAGGACTTACACCATGGTTGCGGTAAAAATAATCCATGAATTTATATACCTCTTCCGGTTTTGGAAAGGTAGTCGCTGAATTGTCTAAATAAATTTGTTTACTCATATCGATTGTATAAAATTCTTAATAATGATTTAATTATTATTCTAAAATCAATGCGTCTGCAACTAGTTCGGCCAATGTCATAATTTTAACATTGAGTTTATATTCGGCATTGGTTTGCATAAGTTGGTCAACACAATTATGACAAGGGGTTACTACTATCGTAGCACCGGTTTTTTTAATTTGTTCGGCTTTTAAACCTGCGATTTTCATTCTTCGCTCGTTGTATTCGCTCATTGCCAATTGTCCGCCACCTCCGCCACAGCATAAATTATCTATGCCATGTGGGGTCATTTCAACAAAATTTTTAGCAATTTTATTTATAACGTAACGCTGATCGTCAACAGTCCCACCTTCTCTAACCAAGTTACAAGGGTCGTGAAGGGTGACGACTTCTGTCAGGTGCTCAGGATCAACTTTTACTTTTCCGTCACGAATATATTGAGCCAATAACTCAACTGAGGTTAATACTTCGTAGGGCAATTTTTTTTGAATGTAATTTGGACCTTCCCATTTATAAGCTCTAGAACCGTGACCACATTCAGCCAATACGCATCTATTTGCATCCATATTATTCATCTCGTCATCCATACGTTGTGCAATCGCATCAGCTTCTTCCATATTACCCGAGAAGAATGCATAATTTGTAACATCGTACATTTTTGTTGACAAACTCCAACTTTCTTTAGCGGCAAAAAACACCTTCGCCATTGCAGAAATCGAAAGTGGAAAGAATTTTGGTTCACGCGGATTTAGTGTATACATTACATCCCTCCCTTTTACATTTAAGGGGATGTTTGCATTATCGTCATTCACTTCAAATTTTAAATCATCTTCCAGCCAAGTAATTGTATCCACAAATTCTTCGGTCGTAATACCCATATTATTACCCGTTTCCATAGCTGCATTAACAGTAGCCTGAAGTGTTTCGGGAACATAGCCCATTCGTGATAACATTTCACGCCCTTTCCTAACAACATAATTGATGTCTACTCCAATGGAGCAATGTGGTGTACAACGACCACACATGGTGCAAGACCCGAACAAAAGATCAACCATTTCTTCTGCAGTTGTATCGTCCAAATTTTTAGCATTGGTTAGCCAAGGTGCTTTCCTGCCAAGAAAAGTATTATACCTTCTATATATAGATGAGACAATATCGACTTTTTTCGCCGGAACATAATGTTCGTTTGGGTCGACTTGGTAATAAATGCAACTTTTTGCGCATAATCCACAATGCACACAACTATTTAAGTGGGTAATAAGTTTACTGTCTTCATGAGAACTTAAAACCTCCAAACCCAATTTCTTTTTTTCTTCAGTTAATACTCCCATGATTTTATTTTTTTTGATTTACTATTGGCCATACTCCTCTCCATCCGTAGAAAAATCCTAAATGATAACGAGCAGCAAAGAAATAAATAGTGTGCTTAAGTTTTCCGAGCGGCAAATACAATAATAAAGCTGTTGTAATTATTGAATAAACAATTACTCCATTTTCCCAATATAACATCAAAGTTGTTGCGAACTGAAAAAAAGTAACGAGTAGATTTGAAATAAAATCATCCGGATTAGAGAGCGACAATAATTCTTTTTTTACAATTCTTTTAATTAGAATTCCGAGTCCACAGATTACTGAGATTGCCAGAAAATCGATAAGAATATAGTTCGTGATCGCTGTAAATTCAATCTCAAATATAAAAATGAAAAATAAGAAAATCGAAAGAAAAGTTCCAAGATGATAAATAATACCTGCCGTATATGTTGGCAGATGCAGATAGGCCGATTCCTTTTTTGCAGGACTCATGGCCTTTGTGAAAGAATAGCTTACAGCCTTAGAAATATTCCCTTCTTGCTTTGAATAGTCTACAGGTTTACCTAATCGAATGAGCCTAATCAGATGAAATAAACAGGAACCCATGCAAACTACAAATGCTGCGAGTGTCATCCAATGATACCAAAACATAATTATCTGCTAAACGCAGCCATCAGGTTTTGGTAATCCCGCAACACGACAGGCTCCACGTGCCGGACCCAATGGAAACAATTCATAAATTTCACGAAGACGAACACCAGTTTCCTGGCATATAACCCTAATCATAGGAGCCATGCCTTTTTCTTCCCAATTATTGCGGATGATTTTAATAATGGCCCAGTGTTTTTCATTCAATTCTTCTATGCCATCTTGTTTTGCAATTAATCGTGCAACTTCGTCATTCCATATTTCTGGTTGAGATAGGAAACCATCCCCATCAACTTCAAAGACTTTTCCTTCAATTTCAATTGTTGCCATACCTAAATTTCAATTTTATTAAACTTAAAATATTTCATTATCAAATTTGTCAATAATTTCCTCTGGAGTAAGAGGGGTGTCAGGTAGTACAAAATCAGGACAAAAATTTAGTGATGCTTTAGTAATGTATCTCTTACATTGACTCCAGTGATTTTTTTCCTTTTGACAGTAGTCCGATAAATAGTTTTCTTTTTTCTCTGTATTAGCAACTATTATATTGCTGTTTACAAATTTGCAATCATTATAATTCGGACAATGATAATCTGCCATAACTGATTAAAAAATCGAATTTATTAAAAATATTCGTTCATATATCTAATGTAGCTCAATCTATATTGAGTATAAATAAATCGCACCAATTTAGATGTGTTTATATGATATTAAAATCAGATGAGATTTTTTTTCAGCAATTTTTAAGAGAAGGTAATGAGCAATATAGTTATGATCGAATGCAATATTTGTAACTTTGCAGAAAATTTTTAGCGAGCAGTTTAGAATGAAAGTTTCCTCAAATAAAATTTCAGATGTTTTCAAGTATTACTTGAAACCCTTGGAAGAACTGTTTGGGTTAAATGAAGCAAAATCTTTCATGTATAATTTGTTTGAGCATTTTTTGGATGTCAACCGCTTGGATGTTGCAAAAGATCCTGATATCTGCTTGAGCGAATCGGAACTTTTAAAAATTCATTTTGCGGTTAAAGAATTATTAAAAAATAAGCCTATCCAACATATTATTGGAAGCACTAGTTTTTGTGATTTAGAATTTAAAGTTACACCTGAGGTTTTAATTCCACGACCAGAAACAGAGGAGTTGGTTGAATTAATAGTTAATGAGTTTGAAAACTTGAATCAGTCGGTTTCGATACTGGATATTGGAACCGGAAGTGGCTGTATTGCCATTTCTTTGGCTAAGAAAATTTCAAGATCGCTTGTTTATGCAATTGATATTTCGGAGGCAGCTCTGAAAGTTGCAGTTGAGAATGCCAAAATAAATACGGCGAAAGTTAATTTTAGCAGCGTTGATATTTTGGATAATATGGAGACATCAGCTTTGCCTAAGTTTAACGTAATTGTCAGCAACCCACCTTATATCAGAAACTCGGAAAAAAGTTTGATGCAGAAAAATGTATTGGATTACGAGCCTGAAAGTGCATTGTTTGTTTTGGATGAAGACCCTTTGGTTTTTTATCAGGCAATTGCTGCTTTGGGTCAAGCTCATTTAAATGATAATGGAAGAATTTATTTTGAAATAAATGAGGCATTTGGAAATGAAACTTCTGAATTATTGAAGAGACATAAATTTTCTAATATTAAAATCCATAAAGATTTTAGAGGGAAGGATCGGTTTGTAAGTGCTATTTTAACCAAATAATAGGTGCTCCAATAGGGGAGAGATTTTATTGTAAATGCCAGGATTGTTGCTTTCGCGCGGACCGGCAATATTTAATATTTCAATTTTGTTTAGTGCTGCCCATTCTTTAAATTCCGATTGTTCGACATTTTTTCTTAAATCAATTTCAAAATATGGTTTCTTGTTTCGAATGCAGAATTCTATGGTTTTGTTTGTCCCTTCATCTTTATTTCTTTTAAATATTATCAGCGTAGCATCAGAGTCCATTACATTATTATATGTACGCGATTTTGGAGATTCTTCTACAGTTTCTGTTAAATTGTATTTATCAGGAATTCGGCCATCTTCTGCCCATCGGTTCTTGGGGCACCAGCCTCCATGAGGGATGTTGTGCTTGATTGAAAAATCAAGGGCAGAACGGTCTACACCACTCTGCCCTCCAGTAATTATTTTATTTATGATTATTTTTTTCTTCATCAAACAAAGTGAAATCACGCTGCGATTTCAATAGATTTACAGCATTGAGGATGAGATTTTTAGTTTCGTTCGTAATCGTAAAATACAACAAACTATTTTTAGTCCCTACCTCTTTATGTTTAATACGTTTTATTTGATTTTTCTTTATCAGTGCTTTTTGTTCAAGGATTTCATGTTGTTTGTCAATCAACTCATCTACTTTTTTATAATCATTAGTTGTAATTGAATCTCTAATGCCTGTCAATAATACATGTACATTATTTTGCAATTCGTTTAGTTCCTTTATCTGTACATCAATAAATCCTTTATGGTTGTTGTCAACGTGGTCATAGCATGGTTTGCTGATGAAACTCATATTGTGGGCTATTTCACGTAGGTAGTCGACCACCTGTACATAATAATGCCCGGTTTCAACTTCATCATCCTGGAATTTGCCAATTGTTTTTCCAAGATTGTCTTTCATCAGTTTAGTTTCATTGTTAAGCTCCTTGATTTGTTTCTTAACCTGCTTAAGTTGTTTTAAATTTTCAGTAGTAATTCCTTCAATAATTTCTTCGTAATATTTATTTACTTTTAATATTGTTGAAGAAACTGTTGTGTTACATTTTTTAACAATATTGGTCTCATTAATATCTTGGTCATTTTCAAGATCAGTTTTTACTTCTTCTCTTTTTTTGTGAATTAGATGTGTTCTAAACATTACAATTCCTGCAACGATGGCCATAATTGAGATAGCATAAATTCCTCCCCACGAAAAGAACATCGCTAAAATAAAGGCAACGGTGAATGCTGATAGGGCTGTAAAAAACCATCCGCCAACTACGCTTAATACTCCTGTAATTCTGTATACTGCGCTTTCTCTGCCCCATGCTTTGTCAGCTAAGGATGTTCCCATAGCCACCATAAAAGTTACATAAGTTGTAGAAAGTGGGAGTTTTAATGAAGTTGCAAATGCGATAAGAATACTTGCAACAACCAAATTAACCGATGCACGAATCATATCAAATGCAGGAGCATCTTCAACGGCAACCGTTGGAGCCTGTGATTGATCGAATTGTTTATTGATACCAATTTTAACTTTTTGTGGAACGATGTAACTAACAACCTTTCCAAAGTTTAAAGAACTTCTTACTAATGATCTAGAAATTATTGAGGAACCAAAACGTTCGTCACCTTCATCTTGACGGCTTAAATCTAATGTGGTTTTTACAACACTCCTGGCTTTTTTCGACAGCCACAATGTAAGAACCATTATTAATCCGGCAAACAATAAATATAAGGTGGGGGTTAAAACTTTTCCTTGCAGCGAACCCATTAAGAAAGCGTTTGGGTCAGCTCCGGGATTTGCTGCAAATGCTTTGTATGATTCAAGCCCTGCCAATGGAACTCCAATGAAGTTTACAAGGTCGTTTCCTGCAAATGCCATTGCAAGTGCAAATGTTCCAACAAGTACAATTAATTTTAGGATGTTTAATTTTACGATCAGGTTTAGTAATTGTAATAAAATTGTCCATCCAAGAAAACTAAGTCCAATAATCATGACCGTATTATCTTTGATAAATTCTTTAGTGTCATTCGTCATGAATGATGCTCCTTTAGCGCCTTTTATTAGAATAAAATAAGTAATAGCGGTAATAGCAATACCACCCCAAATGGCTCCAAAATATTTAAGATTTTTTTTGTAATTAAAGGAGAAAATTAATCGAGTAATATATTGAACGAATGCCCCAACCGAGAATGCAACAACAACTGATAATAATATTCCCGAAATAATGGCCATCGCTTTTCCTGAATTGATGTAGTCAACCACTTCTTTTCCGTCAATATGGTTTCCTGACACTTTTAAAATTGCAATTGCTACAGCAGCTCCCAATAATTCAAATACTATCGAAACAGTTGTGGAGGTTGGCAAGCCAAATGTGTTGAACATATCAAGCAGTATCACATCTGTGACCATAACGGCCAGAAATATGATCAGAATCTCTGAAAAGAAAAACATTTGTGGGTTGAAAATTCCTTTACGAGCTACTTCCATCATGCCACTAGAGAAAGTAGCACCTACTAAAATTCCTAAAGCAGCAATAATCATAATGGTTTTAAAGGATGCAGCTTTTGAACCGATGGCAGAATTTAAAAAATTGACTGCATCATTGCTTACACCTACTATTAGATCTGAAATTGCTAAGAGAAATAATAAGCCAATTAAGGCGATAAAAATTGTATTCATTAGGTAATGTATTTAATTTTGTGCAAAATTAAATACAAATCAAAATTTGGTCAAGAAAAAATAATTAAGAAAATATTAAGTTTAACCTAATGTGAAATTAAGAGCAGCTGGATATAACTTGTTTGTACGAAAAAGTTCTATTTAGATTCGTTGTATTCGTGCATAGCTTCTGAAACATTTATTACATAATCTCCCATTTTTTCGCATAGCGAGAAAACATCGCTGTAATAAGACCCAGATTTATATTTGTATTTCTTTTCTTTCAGGTCATCAACATTTTTTTGGCGCAGTTCGTTTCGGAGATTGTTAATTTTTTGTTCAATTTTCTGAGCAGCTGTATGATTTAGGTCCCTGATATCAGATTCAAGATTTTCATTCATAATTTTCATTGATTCTTGAACCAATTCAAATATTGTCATTAATGACTCATTTTGTTCTTCTGTAAACAAAATCTTTTTTTGATTTTTTATGTCAATCGTTTTTGACATTTGATAACACACATCCCCAATGCTTTCCATATCGTCGATGATTTTTAGCATTACCCTTACTCGTAAAGACGCATTATGACTCAGTTCTCCTTCCGAAAGACTGGTTAAATAGGAGGCAATTTCAACCTCCATATTATCTGTAATTTGTTCGTGTTTCTCAATTTTTCGTAGAAGTTTATCGTATTTTTTTGGTGCCTCTTCAAGCAATAGTGAAGGAATATTATTAAACATTTTTTCAACTCGTTTCCCGAAAATTAAGATCTCTTTTTTTGCTTGTAACAGAGAAAGCTCGGGTGTGGCTAGGAGTCCCGTGTTAATAAACTTGAGACGGACTTCTTCATCTTCTTCATCTTTAGTAGGAACTAATTTTATTGCAAGTTTTGCAATTTGTTTTCCAAATCCTATTAAGAGAGTTGTATTAATAATATTAAAAAGGGTGTGAAAAATTGCCAATGCAATGGGTAATATCTGTTTAATTCCCTCAAATTGGCCGGCAGTTATATCTGAGTTCAAGATAGATACACTGTGATTGTGTTCAACTATCCAATCAATTACTCGGAGGAAAGGATAAAAAATTGCCAGTATCCAGATTACACCAATAATATTAAAAATGAAATGCGCACGGGCTGCACGTTTAGCCGATATATTTGCGACTGCAGCAGCAATATTTGCTGTAACTGTTGTTCCAATATTTTCTCCTAAAACCATTGCCGCCGCCATTTCAAATGGGATCAGCCCGTTGTAGCACAGGACCAAAGTTAAAGCCATAGTTGCACTTGATGATTGAATTGCTACGGTTAACAGGGTTCCGATAAAAACAAATATTAGTACCGAAATCATACCCATATTGGTATAATTAGATAGGAACTCCAGTGCAAGCGGATTACTCCGGATATCAGGAACAGATTCTTTTAGAAATTGCAAACCAATAAACAAGATTGCAAATCCAATAATAAATTCACCCCACGATTTTTTAAAACTGTTTTTTGAGAAAAATAAAGGAAAACTTAAGCCAATTAAAGGTAAGGACAATACACTTAAACTAACTTTAAATCCTAATACAGAAATTATCCATGCCGTAACAGTTGTTCCAATATTTGCCCCCATAATTACACCAATAGCTTCAATCAGGGACAATAAGCCTGCATTAACAAAGCTCACAACCATAACTGTTGTAGCCGATGACGATTGAATAGTAGTGGTAACTAGAAATCCGGTAAAAACACCTTTTAGCCTGTTTGATGTCATGGAAGCTAAAATGCTTCTCATTTTATTTCCGGCAACTCGTTGGAGGGATTCACTCATGAGTTTCATCCCGAAAAGAAAAAGCCCAAGTGCTCCAATTAGCGTCAATGCTTTTCCGGCAATACTAATAATATCCATTATTGAATTCTGTATTAGTCAGTTTTTTAATCAATTAAGTCAATCGAGTTTTCTTTCAGCTCTTGTCAGAGTTAATATGTAAAAAAAAGAATAATTATTTTGCTTTCCAAAATATGGGAAGCGAAGTAATTAACAAAATATTAAAAGTGTTAATAACTATCTCCAGTTTTGAATTTCTATAATATTACCTTCCGGATCTTGTGTGTAAACAAAGGTGATTATACCGGCATTTTGGATTTCTCTTTCCGTAATTTTGCCAAGCTGAGAGCCTCCATTTTGCAATAGTTTCTGCAATACATCTTCCAGGTTGTCAGCTAAGAAAGCGATATGAGAGAATCCGTTTGCATTGATGGTTTTCTTGATTTTATTTATTTCGTTGTATTGAAATATCTCTAATGTTGGACCACCGTTTCCATGACCCGGCAGACGTAAATGAATGCCTTTTATTTGGGCGTTCTTCAAGGCTGTAGCCTGATCAATCCAGTTGCCTTTTAAGTTTCTTTCCGGATAAACGGGTTCGCAATCAAAAACATCCTGATAGAATTGGGATAATTTTTTCCAGTCGTGAGCAACGATGTTTGTGTGGGCAAATTTTATCATTTTGTTTTATTTTTCTTCATCAGGAGTATATTCAATGGATCCAATATCTGGATATGGAAGACGTGAGATTCCGTAAAGGTCAATGGGTACAACTTGGCCTATGGAAGGTAAACCGGCATTAATTAGTACCGATTCGGTACTCAATTTAAAATTGCTTGATTCTAGGTTGGTGAATATATTTCCCGGATTGCCAATACAATTATTATATATCGATGACGATACAATGTCATTTTGTGTTTTCAGCGAGCAATAAATAAAAGATGTATTAAAATCAGCTTCGGTTTGATTGTTAAATTCAATTTCTTCCTGATTTCTTCCATCAATGATACAGTTTCCAAAAGTAATATTTAGGTTGTTGACATAAGTGCTTTGATCATTTGAAAAGGAATTGCTAAGTTTAATCGAAGGATTTAAGCGGATCGACCTCGTCCAATAATTAGCAAAAGTACAATGCTTAAAATCAGATATTCCCGTCTAAAATT
>JAOZQX010000300.1 GCA_029931995.1 Bacteroidales bacterium | reverse complement strand
AGTCGATATTACGGATGTCATCGCCATACTGGTATTCACGAACCTCGCTAAAAGCCATACCGCGACCTTTAAAAACACTATGGTATTGCCCCGAGAAAATCTGATTGGACAATCCCCGTGTTTTGATCTCGATCTTTCGAACTTTCTTAAATAATTCTGTTGCTTCCAATTTAACTTAGTTATAAGTTATAAATGATGAGTTATGAGTTTTTCTTTGCAGTTATAATTGCACTTCGAATCATTTTTAGAAGTGCAGTTGCCTTTTTAGTAATACTCAAGAACTCAGTTTTATTTAAATATCTTGTTTCGTTTAATAATTCGAGCCAATAAATGGTCTCGTCACATTCTTTTTGAGCGATACCTAGTTTATGAATAAAATCAGCTTTACTTTCAGCATTTTGAGCTTCTCTTGCTAAAGCTCCAACTGCAGTTCCACTTCTGAGAATTTGCTTGCTCATTACGAACTCTCTTTTCTCATCTGTCAAATATTTATATAATTTAACGATGATGATTGCGAATGTAAAACTCTGCTTTATGATTGGTCCTTTTTCACTCATAACTTATAACTCATAATTCATCACTCTCTACGGTACTTCGATAGTGTTTAAAATTTCATTGATGATTTCTTCACTTGTGATATTCTCGGCTTCTGCCTCGTAGGTTAAACCAATACGATGACGAAGAACGTCATGGGCAATGGCTCTAACATCCTCAGGTAAAACGTAACCTCTTCTTTTCAGAAATGCATAAGCTTTGGCAGCCAGTGCCAAATTGATACTTGCACGTGGTGATGCGCCATAAGAAATCATGCCCTCAAATTTTTCCAATTTGTTTTCGGCCGGATAACGTGTAGCAAAAACAATATCGGTAATATAAGTTTCAATTTTATTATCTAGATATACTTCGCGAACCACATTACGGGCCTTAATAATATCTTCGGTTTTTAAAATGGTGTTTGTGCTTTTGTAATCCTTTTCGATGTTTTGGCGCATAATGTTTTTTTCCTCATCTTTTGTAGGATAACCAATTACTACTTTTAACATAAAACGGTCAACCTGTGCTTCGGGTAGGGGGTAGGTTCCTTCCTGCTCAATTGGGTTTTGTGTTGCCATGACCAAAAAAGGCTCTTCGAGCGGATAGGTTGTATCGCCAATGGTTACCTGACGTTCCTGCATGGCTTCTAAAAGTGCTGATTGAACTTTTGCGGGGCTACGGTTGATCTCATCGGCCAAAATAAAATTGGCGAAGATGGGACCCTGACGAACCATGAATTCTTCTTTTTTCTGACTGTAGATCATGGTTCCCAATAAATCGGCAGGGAGTAGGTCGGGTGTAAATTGTATCCGACTAAATTTAGCATCAATCACATTTGCCAGCGAATTAATGGCCAAAGTTTTTGCCAAACCCGGTACACCCTCCAGCAAAATATGGCCATTGGCCAACAGTCCGATCAACAGGCGATCGACCATTTGTTTTTGACCCACAATAACTTTTTGCATTTCAAGTCTTATGAGGTCAACAAATGCACTTTCTTTTTGAATTTTTTCGTTTAATACTTTGATATCCGTTTCCATCGTTTTTTATGCGTTTATTAGTGGAAACAAAGATATTAAACCATTGATATTGTTCAGTGTTAAAAATTGTTAAAGAGAGTTAGAAAAACCTTAAGGAGAGTGTTACTTGTCCACCGAATTCGCTGAAAGCGGAGAAGGTGGAAAATTTGTTAAAGAGAGTCAACGAAGTGTTAAGGAATTATGAGTTATGAGTTATGAATTATGAGTTATGAATTATGAGTGGAACCTACCCTGAGCTTGTCGAAGGGTGTTGAAGGGTGTCGAAATAAAGCAAATTTAAGAGCTAAGGCGGTATTTAATTCGTGCTTTTTTATTGCTGGTCTTTTTATTTATTAAATTTGGCAATTATTAAAAATATAAAAAGATGTCGATAAAAAGAATAGATACAACTCCACGCATGAGTAGAATTGTTGAGCACAATGGTACCATTTATCTTTGTGGACAAACAGCAAAAGATGCTACTAAAGATATCAAAGAACAAACGATTACCACACTCGAAAAAGTTGAAGAATTGCTTGAAAAAGCCGGTTCTGACAAAAGACACATCCTTTCGGTTACAATTTATGTGCGCGATATGAAAGACTTCTCTGCTATGAATGAAGTTTGGGATGCATGGGTTGAAGAAGGTTATCAGCCGGCACGTGCCTGTGTTGAGGCGCGTATAGCTCGTCCTGATTTATTGGTGGAAATGTCGGTAGTTGCGGCAAAGAAATAGTAAGAAAAACTGCAAATAATAAATTAGGGTACTTAGTCCGTACCAGCGGGTAGTGGAAGCAGGTTTAAAAATTAAAATATTGTTATGAGTAAAGTTGTATTTATAATAATATGGAAGAGAATACTGTAAATCAGGCCAAAGTTCATTCGAATGAAACCTAAAATAAAACCTAAAATTATTTGAGATCCTCCGAGAATAAATGAGAATTCCAGTATCAAATAAATGTTTCCGGTAAAATTAAATGCGTGTAATAAACCAAAAGAAATAGCTGTGGCGTAAAAGAAGTATTTGAATTTAGAAGAAATAAAGAGTTCTATTTTTCTTATAGAAAAAATCTGCACAAATAACAGGACAATAAATAGTAAGAAAGATAAAATTATTACTAATTCGTTTTTTGATTGTAAAGCAAAATACACAATTAAAGCACTAATAGTGGATATAAATAAGATGAGATTATTTTTTGTAAATCTTAGTAATGATCTGAAAATAATTTCTTCATAAATGGGTGCAAATATTACACCAAGTAAAATTGTCTTCAATGGAGTTAATACCAATTCATTATGTTCAATATAAAAAAGCTTGCAAATAAAGAATATACTC
>JAOZQX010000017.1:9450-11008 GCA_029931995.1 Bacteroidales bacterium | reverse complement strand
TCGCAATTAATTGTAATTGATGGCGGAAAAGGGCAGTTAAGCTCTGCTGTAAAAAGTTTAAAAAAACTTGAATTGCTTGGGAAAATTGCAATCATAGGTATTGCCAAAAGGCTAGAAGAAATTTATTTTCCCGGAGACTCCATTCCAATTTATTTTGATAAAAAATCTGAATCCTTAAAAATTATCCAGCAACTTAGGGATGAAGCTCACCGATTTGGTATTACTCACCACCGCAAAAAAATGGAGAAAGGAACCATAAAATCTGTCCTCACCGAAATTGATGGAATTGGTTTTAACACCGCCCAAAAATTATTATGGAAATTTAAATCGGTAAAAAAAGTAGAGCAAGCTGAAATAGAAAAACTCACAGAAACAATTGGAAAGGCAAAAGCCGAAATTGTATTTAACTATTTTAAAAATAAAAAAAGCCCCTAAGGGCTCTCGTTTTTAATTTTGCAAAATGAATCTTACCGGCAAAGTGTATTGAACACGAACCGTTTTATTAAACTGCTTCCCAGGTTTCCAACGAGGCATCATTTTTACAACTCGCATAGCCTCCTCATCACATCCTCCAGCAAGACCTCTTAATATACTAATATCTGTTATCGATCCATCCTTTTCCACAACAAACATAACATATACAACGCCCTGAATTCCTGTTTCAATAGCCATCATTGGGTATTTAATATTTCTACTTAAATATCTAAACATTGCTGAACTGCCACCCGGAAATTGAGGGTCAACCTCAACTCTAATAAATATTTCTTCTTCATCAATATTTTCATCCGGAAGTTCTGGAAAGCATTCCTTAATTTCTGTACTTTCATCGATTCCAGCATCAAAATCTATATCATCCGGTTCAATACCAGAATCATCTGGAATTGGATTTATCACTAAAACAGCAACAGGTGGTTTGGGTTTGGGTTTTTTAGGCATTTTGGTTGGTGGCGGAAGATATTCAGAGATATAACTACCACCATAATGATGCATATTGATTTTTATAGCTTCATAAGACCTCCACTCAAAAGCTGTTAGCGCAAGTGCTAAACTTAAGATAATACCAATTTGAAAAAAAATGAAGCGCTTGTTTTCCAGGTTTGCAGCAGGTGTTTTTTTGTTTTTCATAGCAGTTGTTTTTAGATTAGTAATTGTATTGACTACATATAGGGCAGGTATGGTAATCTAAATAGCTCAAAGGTTTAAGTACAAATACTATTCCAAATTAAACAAGGGAACAAAAAAAAGCCCTCCCGATATCGGGAGGGCTTTGCATAAAATTTCTTTTGGTTTATTGCAGAACGAATCTTACAGGCAAGTTAAACTGTACCCTTACCGGTTTACCACGTTGTTTACCAGGAGTCCATTTAGACATCATTTTAACAACACGAATAGCTTCTTCGTCGCATCCACCACCAATACCTCTAAGTAAACGAACATCGGTGATAGAACCGTTAGTCTCAACAACAAAAGTTACATAAACTCTACCCTGAATTCCACTCTCACGAGCCATCATAGGATATTTTATATTTTTATTCAGAAACCTTTGAAGTTCAACTTC
>JAOZQX010000017.1:7626-9440 GCA_029931995.1 Bacteroidales bacterium | reverse complement strand
GCCTCCAGGGAAAGTTGGCATTGATTCAACTACTTGGAAAATTTCCTCTTCATCAATTTCATCGTCATCCAAATCCATTGGGACAAATTCTTCAATTTCTGTATCCATATCCACATCGGCATCAATTTCAATTTCATCTTCAATTTCAACATCGTCTTCAACAATATTGATAACTGTTACCTGTTTAGGAGGTGGAGGTGGAGGTGGCTTAACTTTTTGCTCCGTGATTGGAACAATCTCTTCCGGCGCATCATCAATAACTTCTTGTTCTAAATCAAACTGACGTTTATCATAGCTTTTCCATTCGAAAGCTAAAAGAACAATCGCTAAAGCGATGATCAAGCCTATTTGAGTAAATAAGACTTTTTTCGATTCCAAATCTGCTTTTGGTGACTTTTTTGCATCCATGATTATCGATATTTTTCAAAAATTTTTAACAGCGCTAAATTATTAAAAAATCTTTATGCTCAGTTACTTTTAAGCAATTTTTTTCTTTCAACATATAAAATTAACACATAAGAAAGGAGACAGCCTAATAAATTTGCTAAAAAATCATATATATTCCCATTCCTACCAATAAAGAAACAATGTTGCATAACTTCTATTAATCCGCCAAATAAAACAATTAGCACCATCCCAAAAAAAAGAGCTTTTGATCTAATTATTTGATATTGCTTTATAATTCCCTTTGCTATTAAATAGAAAAAAACAAAATACAGAACAATATGAACAATTTTATCGGGGCTTAACCAATCGGAAAAGCTTAAAATTTTAGGAAAATAATTACCGGGTACTGCCGAGAGAATAAATATTATTATTCCCCATGCAATACCCGGCCAGAAATTTCTTGCAAACACGAAATGAGAATTATGCTTCAATCAATTCCTTATATTGATCGGCGGTAAGCAAATCTTCAATTTCATCTGGATTGGAAATTTTGAGTTTAATAATCCAACCATCACCATAAGGATCTTCATTTACAGTTTCGGGAGTTGATTCCAGTGCTTCATTGAATTCAAGCACTTCGCCTGAAACAGGCATAAACATATCAGATACCGTTTTAACAGCTTCAATAGTACCAAAAGCTTCTTCTTTTCCCAATGATTCACCTTCAGTCTCAACTTCAATGAATACAATATCGCCAAGTTCTTTTGAAGCAAACTCGGTAATGCCGATGACAGCATCATCACCCTCTACTCTTACCCATTCATGATCTTTGGTGTACTTTAAATTTTCAGGTATATTCATGGTAAAAATGTTTTGTTTTATTAGGGGTCAAATTTACATCTTTTTTGATAAAAAATTAATAGTAAATATATTTTTATCACAATGAAAAATTAATAATACTTAAAGTATTTAATTTAAGAAGAAACGTATACTAAAACCACCATTGGTTGTTGAGTTTGGATACTGCGAACTAACAAATGGGTTATTGACTACCCGATCGTAATACAATCGAAGATTGAACTTTTGGCTTACCAAATAATCAGCCGAAAAGTTAATTGAAAGAATCTCTTGTCCGGCCGAGATTTGATTAATGTTTTCGCCCATTCTACGCAAAGTAGTTTTATTGCTACGAAGTGAAAAATCGGCTTTAATGTTTAAATCGCTTTTTACCTCACGAGTTCTGCCATTATTTCCACTAACCGATTTAAAGCCAAGGTTTACATCTTTTATTCGATAACCAAATCCTATTACCACCTCATCACTTTTCATTTCTGTCATTTGGTTATTTGCAAAGCTGAATGAAAGATTTCGTGATTTTTTAAGTTCAATTTTTGTACTGAGACTGTTCTTCATAACCACATCAATAT
>JAOZQX010000017.1:7105-7616 GCA_029931995.1 Bacteroidales bacterium | reverse complement strand
CTCAGTTATCGAAATTTGTGAAATATCATATTCCGGAATAAAATTAGTTCCATCGGTATACAAAGCTGCAGGGAAACCTTCAATTATCAATTGCTCGATATTAGATACAAAATTTCCAACATTATAAGATGCCCTGTAAGCATGCGAGATAGTAATGTTTCTGAACAATTTTTTAATAAACCCAAGTCGGGTTAAACCCGAATAAGTGAGACGCCAATTGGGTAAGGGAATTTTAGGGAACATATCCAATTTCATTTTACTTGGATTTTCGCCTGAATATGCCGAAAGAAATGAATACATTAATACATCCTGCGAATCGGGGCCATAACCTATTGGGAAATTAACCGTTGTTTTGTTTCCATTACTATCAATAATTTCAACAGGGATATAATTGGCGGGGTCATTTATCCAATTCGGATTTTGTTCGGCCAAACGAGTTGCTATGATTTCCCTGCTATTCTTCATATTCTCAAATGTCTTGAGAAGCGCTCCGGGGAGATTTGATTTATTT
>JAOZQX010000017.1:0-7095 GCA_029931995.1 Bacteroidales bacterium | reverse complement strand
AAATGTCCGCGACAAATTATTGGCAAACTCATCGCCAAAGGCTGTCCCCAATGCTAAAAAAGACATACTAAAACTACCATTATCAGTAGGCGAAAATGACTGAAACTCTCCGTTTGCATCGGCTCTGAAATATTCTTGATGATTTAAAGCATGAGCACGGTCGGCAGTAAGTTCAATTTTTAAATCGGGGAGTGGTTCGAAAGAAACCCTTGCCGAAAAATCTCTTGTTCGTTTTGTAAAGAAACTTTGATTAATTAATGTGTCGGGCGAAAGCCAGCCATTTCTCATCGCATCATTGCGAATATCTCGTTGATCGCCAAACACAAATCCTATACCCGGAGCTAAGCTTGTCGGGTAATCGTTACCAAAATATGGTGAATCTCCAAAAGTTTCAGTACTTGGAGTATAGCTTCTGGCATTTCCCAAAAGTGTAGGTTCGGGAATAAACCCCGGTAAAAATGTTCCAGCCGTCTCCGAATAAACAAATGATGCTCTTTTTATACCCGTTAATATATTTAATGTGTGTTTTAAGATTTCTTTCGCAATATTTTTACTTGGTTTTTTATCACCCAATTCATTCGCATTTCTATTTTGACCATCTGCTCCTGTTTGAGGCCTTGATGTAACAGAATTCATTCTTCGCCTGTTGTTCCTGTTAAGGTTTTTTAAATATGGAATTTTGTCGTAAAGCTGTGTTAGATTAAAATTACCACTAAATTGAAGTTGCATGGAATTTTCAATTTGGTTTCCAAAACGACCCTGTGTAGATCTAGGAGAAGCCGTCCAGTTATAGGTTCCCAAATATCTAATATTTGATGTAACCCAATTAAAAATGGGCAACTTATTAATAGGTATATTATAATTAATTGTAATTGATTGGTCGTAACGGTTTAAACTTCCAAAGTTTTTAACCTCATCCCAAATTGTTTTTCGATAAGCATCATGCTCAGATGTACCTTTTTCAGGGTTATCGACAGGCTCATCGATATAGGCAGTAGCACGAGATTTAAAATCTAGATTTAAAGATTGCGTAATATCATACTTAATATTATAATCGCGGTTCCAGTCCCATTTTTTCATAAAGAAAGTTTCCATAGGAACATCCCCACTACTTTTGTTGCGGTATTGTCGTTTGTTATGCTCGCGATACATATCCGAACCAAAGAAAATTACTTTTGGAGCCAAGTAAAAATTAAAATCTTTTAAAAGCTTTAAATAGGGCGATTTTGAAAAGAGTTTAATTTTATTGAAAGGTTTTATTTGCTTCGGATTTGATCTGAAATTGTACGCAAACCCACCCCTATATGTTCGTCTTAAATCGAAAGTAATATCAATATTTCTTGCATAAATTTCGGAGTAGGCATAAGTGAAATTAAAATTCTCAATGTCATAAACATGAGCTTTTTTCCCTCCCAGTCGCTCTTTACGAACATTCATAAAGTTTATGTTTTTTCGATACACAAAATCTTCTACTATCTTTTTTAAAGAGTCTTTTTCTCTTTGCGATTCGTAAGAATCCAATTCATCATCAAGTTTTATGTCGGGATCAAGAGGGTTAAATTCGGGGGTAATTCTTGACTGAGAATAATCGAAGTGAACAGGAATTTTTATCCCTGATTTTTCGGGAAAAAATTTTCCGAACTCAATATCGGTACTTACATCAAAGTTTGTAATTATTTCTTTCTGGGTTTCATTAACTTTTTGCTCAACGCTTCCAAAACCGGGCGTACTATGACTCCCACTAACTGTAACTCTACCCAAATCAGCAAGATTAGCCGACACTCTGGCTGTTGCTGCCCATCCGCCTTTACTTCTGTAATCGGACAACCTCAACTCATTAATCCAAATTTCGGCACTTTTAGGCAGCCCATCATCATTGTCAACAAAAGTTCTTTGCTTCGGATTTCGCACACCTACCAAAAGAGCTTTCACATCGCTAATACTTGGAACACCCAAAATGGTAATTTTGTGATCTCCGTTTTGAACAACATAAGGCGATCCTATTGTAACACCTGTATTGGCCTCACGCATAGCAATATTTCTGTCCAATTTAATCTTCACTAGTTCTTCAAGGTCAATATTAAATTCATTTTCCTCAGGCCAAATAACATCCGGTTCAGAAAAAGTTGTACCCCATGGTGTCAACTTCAACGGGATTTCGTACTCGTAATAATTCTCATTAAAATCGGATCCCAAACGAACAAAGATGGTCATATCATCGTCCTCAATATCATCATCCTCAATAAGTTTTTCGGCGTGAACATACATTTTTAGATTTTTGTATTGACGAAAATCAAAATTTGTTGTTTTAAATGCTCCTCGCGAATCACCATCCAAGAGGTTTTCAACCTTAAGAACCATAGATTGTTCATTTCGCCGAATAATATTGGTTGTGGCAATATTTGTTTCACGTTCAATTCCTGGAGGAATAACATAAGGAATAGGGATTTTTCTTCCATTTTCTTCAATATTCACAGCAGTAATATCAAAGGTGGTTTCAATTTGTTCATTGTCGATAATGATTTCGCCGGGACGAAGCAGCGACTGCCTGTACCTGCGCCATTCTCCACGAACCAATTCAAGGGTTGCAAAACGCAATACGATAGGACTCCTAAACCCACGCATGAACGCTCTTAAAAATCGTATGGATTTAAAATCTTCGATATTACCAATTACCTCATCGGGGCTATTTACCGGAATTTTGAACTGATACCATTTTACCTGCTCAACCTGTCCATTGGGAAGCTGATGAGTGGTAGCTTCAAAAATATCGGTAATATAATTCTGACCTACAAGCATCTTAGACTGCTGCAAATCAATTTCATATTGAAAATAACGCTCTCCTTCACTTAGAGTATTATCACGATTTATATCCTCAACATTAGGAAGTGCAGTTGCTGAGGTTGGATAATTTTCTAGATTAATGTCATCGGTTGGCGAATTACCTTCCGGATTATTGAACAGTTTATATCGTTCCAGAATACTTGCAAATTGATTATTGTCGTCATAATCTGTTCCTCGAAAATAATGATAGTCATCCGATGCAGGGTCGGTTATTGCATTTGCATAGACCGTAGAATTACTTCCATATTTTGCTCGAATATCATCCAAATATGAATGAATACCGCTTTCAGAACTAAAAAAGCTGACCTCATCTTCTGTCGACAAACCATCATAACCAACATCCTGATACCTTCTCGAACCCGTAGTATTATCAAATGACTCAACCAAAGATTGAACATTTGGAACACGCCCCCAAATTGTAGTATCAACCTCCATAACATCCTCAGTGGTGGGCAAGCCATTTTCAAAACTTTTGCGAGAGTCGCGCAAAATATCCTCCGAGATATCTCCCAGATTAAAATAAAGTTTCCCTTTATTAAAAGCATCCTCTGTAAACGGATCCATCATCCAAAACTCAATATATTCAACATTAGCCGATTCAAAATCAGTTGATTCAATTTTCCTCATCATTCCACCCCAACGAGTCATAGGAGACTCCAGGTTACCTTCATCATCAAGCCCTGCAGAAATATTACCATTCACATCTACATCATAATTATAAGGGCCTTTTTCTTCGGGATAGAATGCCATATTCAAAACTGAAATATTTGTAGGTATCCCGTTTGGAATATCCTTATTCGGAAAAACTTCGGTTTCTAAAACCTGTCGAACGCTATGTTTCGAGAGTTCGTCGGATGTAATATTTGGAGGCTTATAATTTGTATTTCGATCGTAAAATAATGGATCGATAATATACCAAGCTAAACGAGCACGATTTTTCCCATAATTCAAACCTTCGTTGGGAGCTGCTTCAGGGAAGAGGTTATGCTGTCCTTGCGGTGTACTCGACAACATCCAGGTATTAAAGTTTTTAAGATCAATGGATGATTTAGTTCCTTCAAAATCATCGATATAAGAAATACCTGTTTCACCAACCAAAGCCGAGTGACCCGGTATAAAATGAGCAAACTCCCCATCAATATTTATCCGAGAGGGTGCATTGGTATTTATAAACGGAATTTTGTCAACCAACTTAGTCAACAAGTGTGACTCTTCCTCATAATTAAAATTAAAACCCCAAACCGTATTAGATATCGGATCGTCGCCATAATTTGTTTTTTGGGTTAAAGGACGCTCGTTTAGATTAATAATGGTAGCGCCAATATTTGTTCGGTCGTTCACTTCATAATTCATATGCATTCCCATATAGCGTTTGGTTTGCATATTGAACATCGAATTACTCTCCAAAGAAATTTTAATCGGTGTACCCGAATTTAATATTCCCTCATTGATTATTCGCACACGACCCAAGGTATAATCAACCGTATAATCCACATTTTCGGTTAAGAGAATGCCTCCGGCGGTAACTATAACCGATCCCTGAGGAACATTAAAGGCATTCAAAGAAATTTCGTTACTGGATGAGGATTTAAAAACCCCTTCGAGCACATATTTGTTTTTTTCAGGATATTGTTCGGCTCCTGATTTCGTCATTGAGTATAATGAATCGTAGGCGTATTTGTCGGCAATGCCTGCATCTGAGAAAAGCTTCCTCAGGTCGCTTCCAAAAGGCTCAAGTACTGGAAAGAAAATGCGCCCGTTTGATGATTGAATTGTACCTCCATTTATGGCTGCTCCATCAATAAAATCAAACATCCCATCGCCTGGTGGATTTAATTGTTGATTTAAGTTATCCATACCCAACAACCGAATAATCGGAACTCCTTTAACTTCCTCATCACCCTCCGTAAAGTAAGCGGTTGGGACACCTTTTGCATCACCCGAATATAAAATATTGAAAATAAAATCATCAGGATTTACCTGATATGCCCGCATCGAATAAACATTTTTCATCATTAAATCCCACATCGGATTTTTAGTGCTTA
Organism: Bacteroidales bacterium; assembly: GCA_029931995.1. Taxonomy (GTDB): domain Bacteria; phylum Bacteroidota; class Bacteroidia; order Bacteroidales. The sequence goes on along the minus strand of JAOZQX010000017.1, from coordinate 2,206 downwards.
TCGAAGTACTTTTCAGCAATTTTACAATCAAGTTTTGCGGACTAACAACACCCTGATCAGAAAACTCACCCACCTGATAAACTGTATTATCTCCAATAATTGTGTACTGATAAGCTACAGCTAAAGTTTGATCGGGATTGATTATTGTATTTAAGGAAATAAAACCAAGTTTAGAGTTGAAAGAATATTCTGACGGATTCAATTTTCGAGCACTTTCAATTTTTTCAAAATCTTCGCCAGCTACAAAATATCCCGAACTACCAACAGATAACGGATCGCTTTGAAGATATTGATTAACCGAATTTATATCACGAATAGTTGCTTCATCCAAACTGGCAATTAAATTATTGCTTTCGTTTGAGGGTGGACCTGCTTGACCAATCAGGTGAGCCTCAAATGGATTGCTTTCGCCCAAATCAGTAAACGCAATAATATTCCTGTTTTCGGTAACGGCTGCACCAATATTTGTTACCCAAACTTCCATACGAGTGATGTTAATATTTGAGGTAATTATGGGAAGGGTTCGTAAGGCCTCATTGTATCGGTTGCTTGGTTTGCCATCGGCTCCCATAATATCTTCCCTAAAATATTGTCCGATAAAGAAGTGTCGGTTTTCTTCGTAATCTAGGGCAGTTAAATTAAACTCGTTGGTTTGAGCTCCTCCCTGAACGGTAATCGACGATATTTCGCTTTCCTGCTGCGAAAAAACACCGGTAAAAGTAGCTCTTCCAAATTTTAATTTTGTTTTCACTCCGAAAAGCCCCTGACTACCATTTATTAAAGTTGTGGGTAACGGAAAACTTACATCACCAGCCTCAATTAATTGAATAATTTCGTCTTCATCTCCCTCATATTTTAAAGCAAGATTGTTTTCAAACTCGAAGGTAAATTCTGTATTATAATTAGTTTTGAATTCAATTTTTTCACCAATTTTAGCAACAACACTCATTTGGATTTTCTCGTTAAAATCAAAACTCGTAGTTTTTCTTCTTCTCACATCCAATGTTTCATCTTTGCGATGATTCGATAAAACACCAAAAGTTAGTTCGGCCGAACCTTGTGGTCGAATATCAATAACATTACTTCCAAAAATGTTCTCAAAAAGATTTCCTCCAATATAGATGGGCGGAATAATTCCATTTCTCACACCAACTGTTGAAGATTGTGATTTGCTTTTCCAAAATTCAAATTTATTTTTCTCTTTAACAAAATTCTGATATTCCTCATAGCTAAAAATGGTAGACCGACGATAATCAAACTCGCCTATTTGTTGAGTTAAAATGTAGGTGTTCGTCTCCGGATCGTAAGTAAAAATTTTTTTTATATTTTCGGGAGGTACTAAAAAAAGTGAGCGTTGACCTTTAAAAGAATAATTGTCCAACTCACTACTCTTAACGGCATAAGGCAAATTATCAGATTTTAAAGAATCCGTTTGCTGTCCATAAACTACACCATAACAAAAAAAGGTGAATAATATCCACCAAAGCCTTGCATAATATTTGATATTAGGTTTCAAACAGGTTTGCAAATTATTTTGTGATTCAGTTATTAGGATAATTATATTGATAACTCTTCTTAGTTCATTAAACCTACAACGCTTTCAACGAGCTTTTTATCAATTGTTCAACACTAACATCCCCTCCTTCTTCTACCATGACTTTGTCCAGTGTTCGTGCTGCAACATTTTTATTAAACCCTAATATTACCAAACCTGATAACGCTTCATCTCTTTTGGTATTGTGTGAAATCGGCACATTTTCAGCATGGATTTCTTGTTTGCCAAGCTTATCCTGAAGATCGACAATAATACGTTGCGCTGTTTTTCCTCCAATGCCTTTTACATTTTGCAAAGCATTTGCATTGCCTCCGGTTATTATCGTGTATAAATCTTCCGATGTCATTGAGGATAAAATCAATCGTGCTGTATTTGCTCCCACACCCGATACAGATATCAAATGGCGAAATAAAATTCGTTCATTTTCAGTATAAAAACCATATAATAATTGAGCGTCTTCCCTCACCACAAAATGGCATAACAATTTACATGATTCCTTATCCCCAATTTGAGAATATGTATTTAATGAAATATGGACCTGATAGCCAATTCCATTCACATCAAGTGTAACATATGTTGGGGTTTTTTCAACTAGCTTTCCTTCGAGGTATGAATACATTTAATAAAAATTAGGTGCTTATTTTACATCTA
>JAOZQX010000299.1 GCA_029931995.1 Bacteroidales bacterium | reverse complement strand
ACAAAACTGGTATCCAGGGAATAAAGAAGGTGTGGGTGGTATTTTCAATTTTGTGACCAAAAGAGGAATTTGCAAGGGTGTTAATTCAAAAATTTCGTGGACTCAGGTTGAAACAGGCTCGGCTGTTACATGGAAATATCCTTCTTGTATTTTGATGGGCGATAATTCGGTTGGCGAGTTTTATTCAGTAGCCGTAACAAACAATTATCAGCAGGCCGATACCGGAAGTAAAATGATTCACATTGGTAAAAACACAAAAAGTACGATTATCTCAAAAGGAATTTCCGCAGGGAAAAGCCATAATAGTTATCGCGGACTGGTAAAAGTTACCAAACGAGCTGAAAATTCAAGAAACTTCTCGCAATGCGATTCTTTGCTTTTGGGCGATCGCTGTGGTGCACATACTTTCCCTTATATAAAAGCTGATAATAAATCGTCGGTAGTTGAACACGAAGCAACCACTTCAAAAATTTCGGAAGATCAATTATTTTATTGTAATCAAAGAGGGATAGAAACCGAAAGTGCCATTGGCTTAATCGTAAATGGTTATGCTAAAGAGGTCTTAAATCAATTGCCAATGGAATTTGCAGTGGAAGCACAAAAACTACTACAAATTACCTTGGAAGGTAGTGTAGGATAAAGTATTAAAATTTAAACAGATCATATAAAATGCTATTGAATATTAAAGATTTACATGTTTCGATTCACGGAAAAGAAATCATCAGAGGATTGAATTTAGGAGTAAATCATGGTGAGGTTCATGCAATTATGGGCCCTAACGGAACAGGTAAAAGTACCTTGGCTGCTGCCATTACGGGGCGCGAAGGTTATGAGATAACCAAAGGCGAAATCATTTATAATGGTAAAAACATTCTGGATATGCTACCCGAAGATCGTTCACGCGAAGGAATCTTTTTGAGTTTTCAATATCCGGTTGAAATCCCCGGTGTGAGCATGACCAATTTTATGCGGACTGCTATTAATGAGCATCGCAAGTATCAGAAAAAAGATCCCATCTCGGCAGGAGAATTCCTGAAAAAAATGGAAGAGAAAAAGAAGATGGTTGAGATTCATTCAAAACTGACGAATCGTTCGGTTAATGAAGGTTTTTCAGGTGGGGAAAAAAAGAAAAACGAAATCTTCCAAATGGCAATGCTAGAGCCTAAACTTTCAATTTTAGATGAAACTGATTCGGGTTTGGATATTGATGCGCTGCGCATAGTTGCCAACGGTGTAAATATGCTAAAGACCAAAGAGAATGCATTTGTAGTAATTACGCATTACCAACGTTTACTCGATTATATTGTTCCCGATTTTGTTCATGTTTTGTTTGATGGACGTATTGTAAAATCAGGCGGTAAAGGATTAGCTTTTGAGCTTGAGGAAAAAGGCTATGATTGGATTAAAAAAGAATTTGAATAAAATTGTTGAAGCTTATTGCAGATGAAAGCAGAAGAAAAAAAAGTCGAATTACAGCAAAAATTGTTGGCTCTTTCTGAGGAGTATCAAGCTAAATCTTTCTCGAAAGAAAGAGCTTGTATTGCTGAAAAACGTATGCGTTCGATTGACTTTTTCGAGCAAAAAGGATTTCCAACAATCAAAGAAGAAGCATGGCGTGGAACAAATTTAACAGATGCTTTATCCAAAGATTATGTTCATTTATCGGAATTTGACACCAAAAATATTGATCTGAATACGCTTTTCAAATGCGACATTCACAACTTTGACACCGATATAATTTCTTTATTAAACGGTTGGCTTGTAAATGGAGGTACGGAGTTAAAAACTATAGCCAATGGCACAATTATAGGGTCAATGGCTGAAGCCATGAAAAAATTGCCTGAATTTTTCGACAAGTATTATAACAAGAGTGAGAAGATTGAAGAGCATAGCTTGAGTGCATTAAATACAGCTTTGGTTCAGGATGGCGTATTTATTTATGTTCCCGATAATGTTGAACTGGAAAAAGCCATTCAAATGGTGAGTATTATTAATCATGAAAAAGGATTGTTTGTTCAAAATCGGAACTTAATAGTATTAGGAAAAAATAGTAAGCTTACTTTGGTTCATTGTGATGATACCACCAATCAATTGGCAAGTTTTAATAATTCAGTTACTGAAGTTTTTGTAGGTGAGAATTCAAAAATCGATCACTATAAATTACAGAATTTCAATAACGATTCAAGCATTATAAATTCAACTTATTTTCATCAGCAGGCAAACAGTAACGTTTCAACCAATGCAATAAGTTTAAATGGCGGGCTGATTCGGAATAATGTTTTTGTAAACCTGCAAGGGCAAGGGGCACATGCCGATGTACTTGGGGTGTATTTGATGGATCGTAAGCAGCATGTCGATAGCCAGGTTTTTATCGATCATGCCGTTCCAAATTGCACCAGCAATGAGTTGTTCAAAGGAATTTTGGATGAAGAAGCCAGTGGCGTTTTCAATGGCCATATTTTGGTTCGGCAAGATGCTCAAAATACCAATGCTTTCCAGAGTAATAAAAATATATTATTGACAGATACTGCGTCTATAGATACCAAGCCATTCCTCGAAATTTATGCCGACGATGTTAAATGTAGCCACGGTGCAACGGTCGGGCAACTGGATAACGATGCCATGTTTTATCTGCGCTCTCGCGGTATTACTGAAGAAAATGCTCGAATGCTATTAATGTATGCTTTTGCTGCTGAAGTAATCAATCATATTTCCATTGAGGCGTTGAGAAATCGCATTGATGACATGGTGAAAAAACGCTTGCGAGGCGAATTATCTATCTGCGATAATTGCGTTCTTCATTGCAGTAATCCGGAAAAAGAAATTGAGTTTGATATTGATTTGAGCAAAATTTAATAACTTAGTTTGTCAATGCAGGATTTCGATATACATAAAATAAGAGAAGAT
>JAOZQX010000298.1 GCA_029931995.1 Bacteroidales bacterium | reverse complement strand
AAATGCTGATCAAGTAAAAGAAAGTGGAGCTCGCATTTCAACAAACCCAAATATCGAACTTTTTGCTTTGGATAGAGCTCATCCTTCATTAAATGGGTCATATTTAGCAGCATGCACTTTTTTTGTAAGCATTTTTCAGGAAAGTGTAATCGGTAACAACTATCATAATACATTATTGTCAGATTTAGCCAATTTTTTTCAAGAAATTGCTTCGGAGACGGTACTCGACAATTTGGAATTATGGAATTTAAATAATAATGTGGGTATGCAGAAGAAAACACAAGATGATCTTCGTATTAAAACCTATCCAAACCCCTTTAGCGACAAACTAAATATTAGCTTTTATTTAAAAGAAAATTCACAAGTTTCTTTAAAAATTTATGATAGCCAAGGCAGGCATGTTTGCACACCAATCAATAATACATTGAGTAGAGGGGAACATTCATTTATGCTGGATGATTTTATAAAATACTCCCTTAAATCAGGTGTTTATTACTACCATTTAAAAACACAGTCCTATAGCTATTCCAACAGAATTATTTATCAAGCGCAACCTAATTTTTGAAAGCACTCAGAATTACTAAAATCAAATCCTCAAATATTTACAGAAGAGATTAATAATAGGTTGACTGTATTGGAGAAGGGGGTTATAAAAAAGAAAATTAAACTATTACATATTCAAGAGCAATTAAAGCAGTTTTAATCTTTTATTAAAGATCAGGATTCCCTAAATTTGAAGTTACTTAATCTCGATTTTCATGACACACAAAAACATTATAGATCTTTTGATTCAGAACAATCAACAATTTATGGATCGCACAGGCAAAGATTTTTATGCCAAATTTCAAAACGGACAAGCCCCATTAATTACCTTGGTTTGTTGTTCAGATTCGAGGGTGCAATCTGAGGCATTGTTGGATAATTCATTTAATAAATTCTTTACCATCCGTAATATTGGCAATCAGATTTATTCAAACGAAGGTTCTGTTGATTATGGGATTCAGCATCTAAAAACCCCTATTCTTTTGATTCTTGGCCATACCGATTGTGGTGCTGTTAAAGCTTTTAGAGCAGGCTATGCAGGAGAACCGGATTCAATTAAAGCTGAATTAAATCATTTGATCCCGGCCATAAATGCGAAGGATAATTTAAACCAATGCATCACTGATAATCTGGATTATCAGGTTAAAATTGCCTTGGAAAAATACGGCGAACAAATAGCGAATAATGAACTTCTAATTGTTGGTGCAATTTATGATTTCCGCAATGAGTTTGAAGAAGGCTATGGAAAGCTTATCATCCATAGTTTGAATGGAGAGAAGCAAAAGTGATTTGACGCCTGCCTGCCGTAGACAGGATAGAAGATTTTCAATTGTCAATTTTCGATTTAAAAAAATCATATCGTCATGCTGAATTCATTTCAGCATCTAAATTAATTAGTTTAAGACCCTGAAACAAGTTCAGGATGACGTTTTCTTATATCTAATGACTAGAACTTATTAATGATTTCTACGACCAACAAATAGAGAAATACCATAAGTGAAAGCAGCAATAATCCATTGGTGATTTTACTATTTATTTCTTCTTTCAACCATTTAAATTTGTTGTTTAGCAGCAATAATGTAATGGCTAAAAATGGCATAAAAAAAGATCCGGAAACAGCATAGATTACAACCAGCCAAACTGGTTTACTGGCAAATAATAAAATAACAGGTGGGACTGCCAAATAAAGAAGGTAATATTTATAAGCCTTCGTTTCGGTATATTTTTTAATTACTGTTTTTTTGTATTGCGAATAAAAATCGGCAAATAAATATGGAATTCCTTGCCATACTCCAATCATTGACGAAAATACAGCGCCCCAAAATCCGATCAGAAAAATCCATCGTCCAACATTACCTGTTACAGCTTCCATTTCATCGGCCATCCCAACTACCATCTGGCTTCCTTGAATAACTTCAGGCTTTACCCCCGCTGCAATCACCATTATGGCAACACCAAAAATAGCAGTCAACGAATAGGCAATTCCTAAATCTAAACGCGATTTTTTCAAATAAGATTTGCCGCTCCACTTTTTTTCTCTTATCCAATATCCATAACTGAGCAAAGTTACGCTACCTCCTACTCCACCAATAACGCCCAAAATAAACTTCACTGAATTTTCAGGTATCTGTGGAATAAATATACCCTTGAAAATTTGTGTAATATCAGGACTAATAAGAATAGCAGAAGTGATTGTTACCACAAACATTAATGCAATAAAGACTCGCATAAGCTTCTCAACCAGCTTATATTTTCCTAAAAAGACAATGAAAAGAGCGAGCAATGAATGAATAACACCCCATTGGATAACACTTAGGACAGGAATTAAGGCATGAGCAGCCAAGCCACAAGCAGCCATTAAAGCTCCCGCAACAATAAATGACCAGATTACCAAATAGCCTACAAAATACCATGAAACTCCGGGATGCAATTGTTTTTTCCATCCACTTAATAAACTATCCTCAGTTATTAATTGATAGCGTGAAACACCTTCATACAAAACATATTTAAGGATTCCACCCAAAACGGCAGCCCATAATAATGCATATCCGTATTGTGCACCTGAGACTGCTGCGGCAATCAAATCGCCCGCTCCAATTCCTGTAGCAGCAACGATAATTCCCGGACCAAGTAATTTAAAGATGTTATTCTTTTTATTCAAATAATAAAGAATTATTTATCGTCTTGCTGAATTTCTTTCAGCATCTAATTTGATTTTGTTTGAGATCCTGAAACAAGTTCAGGATGACGTTTTCAATAAGCTTAATATCTACAATTTTGTGTGTTGTGATTTATTTGTTATTTGGATTTTGAGATTTGTCAACTTCTTCATCACTACATGTACATTCCTCTCGTTTATACGACCAATACATTATATAT
>JAOZQX010000016.1 GCA_029931995.1 Bacteroidales bacterium | reverse complement strand
TCTTTGACATTGATCAAAAACTCAAGCAAATAAAAGAAGAAGAAGAGCTTACCCTGGCGGCTGATTTTTGGAACGACCCTAAAAAGGCTGAACAACTCCTGAAAAAAATTAAAGATAAAAAACTATGGACGTCAGCTTACGACGAAGCCATTCAAAGCGTTGATGACCTTGGTGTAATTTTTGAATTTTTTGGCGAAGGAGAAGCCAGCGAAAAAGATGTTGATCAACAACATAAAAGCACCTTGAAAATTATCGAAGATCTGGAATTCAAAAATATGCTTTCGGGCGAAGAGGATAAGCTGGGGGCTATTGTAAACATCAACCCGGGTGCTGGTGGTACCGAAAGCCAAGACTGGGCTCAAATGCTGATGCGCATGTATATTCGGTGGGGTGAGCGGAACAATTTTAAAGTAAAAGAGCTCGATTTTCAGGAAGGTGATGGAGCCGGAATAAAATCGGTTTCGCTCGAATTTATTGGTGATTTTGCTTTTGGATATCTGAAAGGCGAAAATGGTGTTCACCGTTTGGTACGCCTCTCCCCTTTCGATTCGGCCAATCGCCGACATACCTCTTTTGCCTCGGTTTATGCCTATCCGGTAGTTGATGATAATATTACCATTGAGATTAATCCGGCAGAAATAAGTTGGGATACATTTCGCTCAAGCGGACCGGGTGGTCAGGGTGTGAATAAAATTGAATCGGCGGTTCGGTTACATCATGAACCTACAGGTATTGCTATTGAATGTCAAGAAACTCGTTCGCAAGGACAAAATCGTGATAAAGCCATTCGCATGCTTAAATCGCAACTTTACGAACTAGAATTACGCAAAAAAAGAGATGCACAGGCCGAAATTGAAGGCAGCAAAAAAAAGATCGAATGGGGGTCGCAAATTCGCTCCTATGTTATGCACCCGTATAAAATGGTGAAGGATTTACGAACCAATCACGAAACTTCAAATGTGCAAGCTGTTATGGACGGCGATATTCAGGATTTTATCAAGGCTTTCTTAATGGAATTTGGGAGTAATTAACTAACTTTGAGAAAAAAATTCCTCATGATAAAAATATATCATAATCCCCGTTGTCGAAAATCAAGAGCCGGATTGGCTCATTTAGAAACAAAAAAAGTTGACTTTGAGATTATCGATTATATTAAAAATCCTATTTCAGAAGCTGAACTTGCCGATCTTTTAATGAAACTGAACAAAAGTCCTCAATATATAATCCGTACTCAGGAAGATATTTACAAATCGGATTTTAAAGGAAAGAATTTTACTGATGAGGAGTGGATAAAAATTATGGTAGAACATCCAAAATTAATTCAGCGTCCTATTATTGTAAAAAACTACAAAGCTGTTTTGGGGCAAGCCCCCGAAGAAATTGATAACCTTTTTTAAGCACAATCTTATTCGCCAACCAAAATTTCAAAACCATGAAAAACAAACAAGCCTTTAAAAATTTAGCCGTTTGGAACGACAGTTTGGAACTAGTAAAAAACACCTATATTTTATCAAGCGTTTTTACTGAAGATGAACAAGACGGAATTGTAAAAACACTAAAGAGCCAGGTAATTAATATTCCTGGAAGTATTGCCAAAGCAATGCAGACTGAAGACAAAAAACTTCGCAAACAATATTTTGAACAAGTGCTAAATGTTATCACCGAAATTGAAACTCTCCTTATAATTTCTCAAGAGCTAAGCTATATTGAAACTAAAGATCTTGATAACTTTACCGAAAAAAGCAGTCAGGTAAGCATGCAAATTAAAGGTTTGATCCAAAAATTTAGCAAATAATTAACCGAAAAAAATAAATCCAATATGCCTACACCAGAATTTAAGTATCAGGAACCTTTCCCTTTGGGAAAAGATAATACTGAGTATTATTTACTCACAAAAAATTATGTATCTGTTTCTGAATTTGATGGAAAACCTATTATAAAAGTTGAAGCCGAAGGGCTAACAATGTTAGCCAATGCTGCTTTTCGCGATACTTCATTTATGTTACGCACCGAACATATTAAAAAAGTAGCCGAAATTCTTGATGACCCGGATGCCAGCAAAAACGATAAATACGTTGGAATAACGATGTTGAGGAATGCTGAAGTATCTGTAAAAGGGAAGCTTCCTTTTTGCCAAGATACTGGTACTGCAACTATTGTAGCCAAAAAAGGTCAGCAAGTTTGGACAAATGGAAAGGACGAAGAAGCATTATCTAAAGGTGTTTATAAAACCTATACCGAGGAAAATTTACGCTATTCGCAAACCATTCCTTTGGATATGTACACCGAAAAAAATTCGGGAACAAATTTACCTGCACAAATTGATATTCTTGCTACTGGCGGAGACGAATACAAATTTCTTTTTGTAGCCAAAGGTGGTGGGTCTGCAAACAAAACAAGCCTCTTTCAGGAAACTAAAGCATTGTTAAATCCTGAGAAACTGGAAAGCTTTTTAATTGAGAAATTAAAATCTTTAGGAACGGCTGCATGTCCTCCATATCATGTAGCATTTGTAATTGGAGGCACCTCAGCCGAAACAAATTTAAAAACAGTTAAATTGGCCTCTGCAAAATATTATGATGATTTGCCAACCAAAGGAAATAAAGGTGGTCAAGCATTTCGTGATATTGAGTTAGAAGACAAAATATTAAAAGCATCCTATGATATTGGTATTGGTGCACAATTTGGTGGAAAGCATTTTGCATTAGATATTCGCATCGTACGTTTACCCAGACATGGAGCAAGTTGCCCGGTTGGAATGGGCGTTTCATGTTCAGCCGACCGAAACATAAAAGCAAAGATTAACAAAGATGGTATTTGGCTCGAAAAATTAGAAGAGAATCCCGGACAATTTATACCTGAAGAACTCAGAAAAGCTGATGAAAAAGGGTCGGTATCCATCGATTTGAACAAACCGATGAAAAACATTTTATCGGAATTAACAAAACATAAAGTTGGAACAAGACTATCCTTAAACGGAACCATCATTGTTGGACGAGACATAGCCCATGCAAAACTGAAAGAACGGATTGAAAGTGGAGAAGGGCTACCTCAATATATTAAAGATCATCCTATTTATTATGCCGGACCAGCCAAAACACCCGAAGGAATGCCTTCCGGATCATTCGGCCCAACTACTGCCGGACGAATGGATTCGTACGTGGATCTTTTCCAAAGCCAAAATGGAAGCATGGTGATGATAGCAAAAGGAAACCGTAGCAAGCAGGTAACGGATGCCTGTAAAAAGCATGGTGGTTTTTATTTGGGTAGTATTGGAGGACCTGCTGCTATTCTTGCTCAAGATAATATTACCAAAGTAGAATTATTGGAATATCCTGAATTGGGAATGGAAGCTATTTATCGCATTGAAGTAAAAGACTTCCCAGCCTTTATCCTTGTTGACAATAAAGGAAACGATTTCTTTACAATGGCCTAAGAATTTTAAAAACAAAAAGGGCTGCAACCTTAAGGTTGCAGCCCGTTTTTATGTCATCAATTTTATATTTGATTTGGGGGTATTTGTTTTAAATCTTTTAAAAGATAAACAAAAGCATATTTAACAATTTTGCCCGAACGATAGATCGGAATGTTTTTATGCAAATGTATAGTTGAAAAATATTTATCAAGATCTTTAGGTTTCTTATTAAAGTGGGAAGTGGTGATGTAATATGCATCCATGTCCAGTTTAAATCCTCCCCTCTTTTCATTAACCCACGCATATTTATGAATTTGATCTAAGGAGCCAATAGTCAATAATTTCATCCCTAAGGGACGAGCAATATAATAGTCCAAATGAGCGGAAGGAAACCATTTTTGAGAAATTAGGACAATGTTTTCACTCACCAATTCATTACGCAAATCCTCTAATAGCAAGTCTTCAAAACTGTTTTCGAGTTGCTTCCATCCGTACATATCCAAACTAAAATCGGATTTTCCTTTTTCTTCTTCGGATTTTGAATTATCTAAATTAAACAGCCCAAACTGAATCTGTAAAATGCCAAAAGTTAATGTAAGGAGTAACAAACCAACAGCTAATTTCACTGGCCAACTAAATAATTTAGTTTGAAATTTCTGCGATAAATAAATCGCAGGAAAAATTAGCAAAATCATATAAGCCGGACTTGTCCAGTGTGGTAATGTTGAACGAAATAATGCAAAACCAAGAAATAGAAAAATTAATGGAAGCGTTGTTAACAACAAAATCTGAGAATATTCTTTAGCTATGCTGATTTTCTTTTTAAACAAAGCAACCAAGGCAATAATTGTTAATACAAACAAAACCAGATTATTGTACACAATTTGACCAAACAGCTCCCTGAAAAAATAATCAAATCTTATGCTCGACCCACTGGCATCCACCCGCTCACTATGGAAAGTAAAACTTATAAATTCATTTTGAATATTCCACAAAAGTATTGGAAGTATCAGCGTAAGTGAAATTAAAACGGAGACATAAAGTTGCCAGCTTTTAAACCATTTCCTACTGAACACTAAAACATATAAGCCAAAACCAAGCCAAATAAAAACAGTAGTATATTTCGACAACATTCCTAAGCCTATGGCTACCGCAGCAAGTAGCAAATAGTTTTTTTGTTTTGAGAATGAGTTTTTATCAGAAACTACATTTATCAGTAAATAAATACTTAGCATCCAAAACAAGCTTTGCGGGGTATCCGGAAGGATAAAAATTCCGGCAATCACAAAACAATAAATGGAAGATGTATAAAGCAAAGCAGCAATAAGTCCGGCTCTTTCATTGTAAATTTTCTTTGCAATTAAAAATATAAGCCAAGTGTTAATTGATCCAAACACTACCGATCCCAAACGAATGAAAAACTCAGAATCTAATAATAAATCCAAGGTAAAAAACTGGATGACCCAGCCTATCATGGGTGGATGATCAAAATGACTCCAATCAGGATATAAAGCGTAAGTCCAATAGTAAACCTCATCATTCCCAAATTCAATAACACCAGCCACAAATCCACGAATAACCGCCGAAATTAAAATCAGCAGGAGTGCATACTTTTCAATTTTTGTAAATTTAATCATGCCTTTTCAGAAAACCTTTTTTAAAGGTATAAATAAAAACAAAAATAAGGAATGCTTCAACAAATAAAACAAATAAGCGGAAGAGCCAGGTTTTTATTTGATTAACCCCGTCAAGCTGTACCGGAAGCGGTTTTGCTGCATTTGTTCGAGCAATGGGGTTAAGAAACATTAATGTACTGTCAGAAAACTCAAATTCGATACGGATGTAAGTATCTTCATCCTGCAACTTATAAAAAGCCTGTGATTGATTGAGCATTTCTTTTTTTATTTCGCCACCTTGCCCAATAAAACGAATTTCCTTTGAAGGCTTGTCTAATTCAACAAGCAAACTATCGTTCACAATTTCAACTTTCATTAGTCTTGCTAATTGTTCATGACGGTTCTTCTTAAGGTCAAAAGATTCATCTTTTTCACGGAACAAGCGAACGCCATAAGCGCTTCCTTTCTTCATCGCATCAATTATTTCATCACTTGCAAATTCTTTTGTGTTGATGAATGTGCAATAATTACCCGTTAAATTTGGATTAAAAATATTGTGCGAATCGTCATTACATTGAATGGTCGCGTAATGGCCTGTTGATAAAGCCATATCCCAACAATCAACAGCATCGCCAAAAATACTGTGTGCCTCAATGCCATCATAATTAGTTAAATGGGCAAAATTTTCCAAATCATAACTCCCGCTCAAATCAGGATGAGCCAAATAAATCAATTCGTTATTGGGACGTAACGTATTAATAATTTTTTGTTTATGGTGTATGTTTTGAAAAAACATAAAATCCATCCAATTCACTTTCGCAGCACCAATAGCAATTTGATGGCGTTTTAATATATTATAACCATGCTCATAAACTTTTAAATAGGATGGACTTTCTTTTCCAGATTCATTAATCTTCATATAATCGGACGTAGCAATAATATTGTAACCCAAGTATGAATAAATTGAATCAATTGCTTCATTCGTATTTTGTTCGCCATCCGTAAGCCCTTTCCAAGCATAAGATTGAACCTGAAAATTTCCTTTATACCATGCAGAAGTATCCATCCCCCGATAGGGGTTATACCAGTGTTCGCCTTTAAAAACATGAGGTTCAGCAAAATTATATACTTGTGTTTTAAAATATGGGAGTGTGAAAAAAATCATTATGCCCAACATAAACAAGAGCAACAACTTTATAATATATAAGCCAATTTTAAAAAACATTTTAAACATAATAAATCTAAATTTTAACAAAAGTAATATGTTTTTATACAATGTTGACTTGCCTACGAAGTATTCTTTTTTAAAAAGGATGAGGAAAAACTTCCATATTTTGGAAACCTTTTGATTTAAGCCCAGTATAATAGTTGTTTCCAAATTTGGGAAATAGTTTCAATTGTTGTATCTTTAAAGGCAAACCACATATTATGAGTGCATTCAAAATTTTTGTTGTAGAAGACGATGAGTTTTACGGAGAAATGCTAAAGCATCATTTACTTAAAAATCCGGATTATGAAGTAGAGCTGTTTTTAAACGGAAATGATTGCGTTAAGAACCTTCACAAGCAACCATCAGCTATATCTTTAGATTATTCACTTCCAGATACTACAGGCTACGAAGTCATAAAAAAGATCAAAGAATTTAATCAGGAAATACCTGTTATTATTGTATCGGGACAGGAAGATATTACTACCGCCGTAGAATTAGTCAAAGAAGGAGCTTATGATTATTTTGTAAAAAATGAAGAAACCAAAGACCGATTATGGAATGCGTTGATAAAAATTCGTGAGAATCTCAGTTTGAGAGAAGAGATTATTGAATTAAAAGAAACAATTGGGAAACAATATGAATTCCGCAAAGCAATTAAGGGAAACAGTTCTGCCATAAAAAAGATATTCAGTCTTATTGAAAAAGCCATAAACTCGAACATTACTGTATCACTGACCGGCGAAACCGGTACCGGAAAAGAACTGGTAGCGCGTGCTATTCACTACAATTCACCAAGAGCAAAAAAACCATTTGTGGCTATTAATGTTTCGGCCATACCAAGTGGGCTGATTGAAAGCGAATTATTTGGCTACGAAAAAGGAGCATTTACCGGAGCCAACAGCCGAAAAATCGGGAAATTTGAAGTGGCAAATCATGGGACTCTTTTCCTTGATGAGATTTCGGACATGGATATGAGTATGCAAACAAAATTATTGCGGGTACTTCAGGAACGTGAATTTTCGAGAGTGGGCGGAAACGACAGTATTAAAACCGATGTACGCTTGATCGTTGCCACCAATAAAAATCTTTCGGAAGAAGTGAAGAAAGGTAAAATCCGTGAAGATTTATATTATCGTTTATTAGGACTGCCTGTTGAATTACCTCCTTTGCGCCATCGTGGTGATGATATTATCATATTGGCAAAACATTTTTTGGAAGAATATGCCAAAGAAAATAAAAATAAAATTGCTTCATTTTCGGAATTAGCTATTGAAAAACTTCAAAAATATCCCTATCCTGGAAATATCAGAGAACTAAAAGCCATTGTTGAATTAGCTTCCGTATTAGCTAATGATAGTTTAATTGAAGAAGCCGATATTAATTTCAATTCGGCTCATGGCACAAGTGACTTTTTGATTGAAGAAGACACCTTGCAAGGCTACATTCGAAAAATTATCAAGTATTATTTACAAAAGCACAACGATAATGTTTTATTGGTTGCCAAGAAATTAGATATTGGGAAATCGACCATTTACCGGATGATTAAAAACAAAGAGATTTAAACATTAGCATGTCTGGGAAAAGCTATAATCTAACAAAAATAAGGGCATTCATTGGTGAAGATGAGATGGTGATGGATAAAATGATCGGTATTTTTTTAGAGAATTCTCCAATAATGATAAGCAAACTTGAGGAGGGTCTTGAGCAAGAAGATTATGAGCAAGTAAATTTTTACGCCCACAAACTAAAATCATCAATTGATAATTTCAGCATCATTGAACTTACAGACGATATTCGTTTAATCGAAAAATATGCAAAAGAAAAATCCTCGCTTGATAAACTTCCCAGCTTGGTGAAAAACCTAAAGTTAGTCTTAGAAGCAGTTATAAAAGAGATTAAAACCGATTTTAAAAAGATTTAATTCTTACAAAGGAATATTCCCATGTTTTTTTGGCGGATTGGACTTACTCTTATTTTGAGTCATTTCCAGTGCCTGAATTAATTTAAAACGTGTTTGTCTCGGATAAATAATTTCATCAATAAAACCAAGCTCAGCAGCTTTATACGGGCTGGCAAAAGTTTCACGGTAATCATCAACAGCTTTCTTTTTATCCTCATCCGATAAGGCGCCTCTGAAAATAATATTCACAGCACCCTCAGCACCCATAACAGCAATTTCGGCTGTGGGGTAAGCAAAATTTATATCGGCTCCAATATGCTTACTCGACATTACATCGTAAGCACCACCATAAGCTTTACGAGTAATGAGTGTAATTTTAGGAACTGTTGCTTCAGAAAAAGCATATAGTAATTTTGCCCCGTGTTTGATAATACCTCCAAATTCCTGTGTTGTTCCTGGCAGGAATCCGGGAACATCTTCGAAGGTTATAATTGGAATGTTAAAAGCATCGCAAAAACGAACAAAACGAGCCGCTTTTAATGAAGAATTGATATCCAATACTCCAGCCAAGTGAGCAGGCTGATTGGCAACAATTCCAACAGTTTTTCCACACATACGCGCAAATCCAACTACCATATTTTGAGCATAATGGGGCTGAACTTCAAAGAAATTATGTTCATCAACCACGCTGGTTATTAAATCAAGAATATCATATGGTTTATTAGGATCGGGAGGTATTAAAGTGTCTAATTTTTCATCTTCTCTTTTGATGTCATCGGTACAAGGTTTTACCGGCGGATCTTCCATATTATTTGACGGAAGAAAGCTAAATAATTCGCGCAACATCATCATGGCCCGCTCATCATCTTCGGCAATAAAATGTGCAACCCCACTTGTAGAATTATGGGTCATTGCTCCGCCAAGTTCTTCTTTGGTTACCTCTTCGTGAGTAACGGTCTTAATCACATCCGGACCTGTTACAAACATATAAGAAGTATTTTTCACCATCATAATAAAATCGGTCATGGCCGGAGAATATACAGCGCCTCCTGCACAAGGACCTAGTATGGCCGAAATTTGCGGAACCACACCCGAAGCCATTACATTACGATAAAAAATATCGGCATAACCACCCAAACTTTCAACACCCTCCTGAATACGTGCACCACCTGAATCATTTAAGCCAATCACCGGAGCTCCCATTTTCACGGCAAGATCCATGATTTTAATAACCTTATCAGCATTTGCTCGGCTTAATGTACCGCCAAAAACAGTAAAATCCTGAGCAAAAACATAAACCAGTCGTCCATCAATTTTTCCGTATCCGGTTACCACTCCATCGCCCAAAATTTTATTTTTATCCATTCCAAAATCAGTTGCCCGATGGATAACAAATTTGTCCATCTCCACAAAAGTTTCGGGGTCTAACAAAAAACTCAAGCGTTCGCGAGCTGTAAGCCGCCCCGCTTTATGCTGACGGTCAATACGGTCTTGTCCTCCGCTTAACTCGGCAATTTTTTGTTTCTCTTCAAATTGTTTAAATTTTTTCTCTAATGATGACATATCTTAATCTTTTATTCTTCTTTTATTCAATATGAATTAATGGCTGATTTCCATCAACAGTATCGCCTTCTTTTACCAAAATTTCTTTAATCAGGCGATCTTTTTTCACTTTATATTCGCTTTCCATTTTCATGGCTGAGATAATAATTACGGTTTTGCCAGCTTTTACTTTATCGCCAACTTTAACCGGAATTTTCACAACTTTACCCGGCATTGGTGTTGAAATAACATTGGTATCATCACCTTCATCCTTTTTACGACTTTTTAAATACTTACTTTCAGCATCTACAATTTCAACATCAAACGATTCGTAAAGCGTATTCACTACATAATTTTTACTTGAGTTATTTTCTATCAATTCAATATTATAAGAAATCCCATCCATAATTATTGAATACACTCCCTTTTCAACCATCACAATATCGGCATCGTATTTCTTGCCATCCATTGCAATTTTCACCTTATTTCCATCTCTGTTCAACAGTTCAATGGTTGATATTTTATCATTAATATTTACTTCGTACGACATATTATTTTAAATTCTTTTACAGTCTTAATACATTCTTTTTTCGCCCAAAATCTTTCCAGTTATTACCAAGTTCATAAGCCGGTTTTTCGGGTTGTAATTTTTCAATTTTGTCCAGATAATCAATAAAAGCAGCAATTACAGCTACATTTTCAAATTTTCCGATACTGGCTTTTTTCTCCATCAGAAAATCATAATTTTCTTCAATAAAATGAGTGTTATAATTTCCACTCACAAAATCGGGACAATCCAAAATACGAGCTAAAAATTTTATGGATGTTTTAATACCCGTAATTTTATAGTTATACAAAGCTCTTTTCAAGCGTGCAATAGCTTCTTCGCGTGTGTTAGCCCAAACAATTAATTTTGATATCAGGGGATCGTAATACATTGGGATTTTATAGCCCTCGTAAACATAACCATCGTGACGTACACCTAAGCCCAAAGGTTCGGTGATATGTTTGATTATACCTGGACTAGGCATAAAATTATTATCCGGATCTTCAGCATAAATTCGACATTCAATAGCATGGCCTTGCTGAAATAATTCGTCCTGTTTCAAAGATAATTTTTCGCCTGATGCAATGAGTATTTGCTGCTTAACCAAATCAACACCCACCACTCTTTCAGTAATTGGATGCTCAACCTGCAGACGCGTATTCATTTCCAAAAAATAATAATTCAAATTATCGTCCACAATAAACTCGATGGTACCAGCACCTTCGTAGTTAACGGCCTTTGCTGCAGCTACTGCATGTTTTCCCATTTCTTCACGAACTTCGGGAGTCATTAATGGTGATGGTGTTTCTTCAACTACTTTTTGATGCCTCCGCTGAACCGAACATTCTC
>JAOZQX010000297.1 GCA_029931995.1 Bacteroidales bacterium | reverse complement strand
GTTAACTTATTTAAATATTCAGCAGCAGTAGCTAGTGAAAATCCTAATTCTTCAACTGCCGATGAACCTGAGTTATGGAAGATACTTCCGTGAACAACCAAGGTTTTGAATTTTGGAAGATCCTTGCTTAGTTCGATCAATATTTTGCCATCTTTAAAATTGGCAAAAGTTCCGGTTAAGGCCATTTCAGTTAAAGGATTGTAGGTAATCGAACCTTTCACTTCATTCAAATTGCATCCTTTTTCAGAAAGTACAGCAATGAATTTCTTCAATACTTCTTCGAAAAATGAACCGCAAACCAAGTTAATTTCGATGGCTTCGGGAACGATTTGATCCAATAAAGTGTGTAATTGTTTTGCAGATGGGACTTCAGTAAAAATAAAACCTAAAGAGTCGATGCCCCTGTCGAGTACAAACAAAGCTTTTTTGTTGGCCTCTTTTACATCTTCTACAATAATATCCTGACGAATAAGCCAGTTATTATTGTTGGTTTTATTACCTCTGACGTAAGGGAATTCGCCCGGAAATGAATCCAAATGCTGAATATTCTCAAGGTCTTCGGCGCGATAATAAGGCTTTACTTCAAATCCTTCGTTGGTTTTCCAGATTAGCTTTTTGCTATAATCGGCACCTTTCAAATCTTTTTCTATCACTTTCTCCCATTCTTCAGTGCTCACAGGAGGAAATTCAGAAAACAATTTTTCTTTTGATTCCATATTGTTTTTCAAATCTTTAAATAATGATTTTACTAATTCTAAAACGGCTGCAAAGTTAATACAAATATATATTGGAAATCAAAAAGAAGGGGTTTATTGTGAAAAAATTCACAGTAAATTTGAGTTGATAGAAAAGTTTAGTTTATCTCTTCTGTAAAAGAGAATTAAATTCAAAAGTATTATTTGTCTCGATGCACCGTATCCGGTGAAAAAGCAGGCAAGCAAACGGCAATATATTCAGCCCCTTCGGGATGAGGGGAACTGTATTGTACCCACTCCCCTTTTTCAATGATAATGGCATTTCCAGCTTCAAGCTCAAATGTTTCGGTTTTGGTTTTAACGTTAAGAACACCTTTTAAAACAAGGGTGTATTCGTTAAATTCGGGTGTTTGTCCGGGCTCAACCCAGCCATCGGGACTTTTCATCCGAGCTATACTTACTTCCGAAGTATCTGAATTTACCCGCCCAATAAACTCCTCAATAATTTTGGGTTTGTTTCCGGCGGCTTCAATTCGGGTGGGTTTGTTTATGAGTTTTGCCATGTTATAAATTGACTTGCAGTATTAAAACCCGTTTAATTCCATAGTAACGGTTGGGATCAATAACAATAATCCTAAAACCAATAAAATAATAATAAAAGGTGTAATCCATTTCACCCATTTTTCGTAAGGGATTTTAGCTACACCCAATACCCCGATTAAGATTCCTGAAGTTGGGGTAATTAAATTTGTAAATCCATCACCAAATTGAAAGGCCATAATAGTTGCTTGTCTGGAAATTCCAATTAAGTCAGAAAATGGTGCCATAATAGGCATGGTCAATGCTGCCTTCGCAGAGCCTGAAGGAATAATAATATTGATCAAATTTTGAATGCCATACATTACAGAAATGGTTCCGAATTTACCGAGATTACCCATAGAATCGGCAACTGAGTAAAGCATCGTATCAATAATTTTCCCGTTCTGAAGAATGATGATAATACCTCCTGCCAATCCCACAACAAAAGCAGCTGATAGAATGTCGCTCATTCCTTCACTAAATAGCTTTACGATTTTATTAGGGTTGTAATTCATGGCGATTCCACTTGCCAATCCCATCACAAAGAATAAGGTGGCAATTTCCATGATATACCAATGGTAACCCATTACACCTATGATTAAGTAGAATATCGTGAAGATTAACAAATGCAAAACAAAAAACTGGCCTGATTTACGAAGAGACATAATACCACCAAAAGCAAACAATACCGTTAATATTGGGATAATTGGCCAATTGAGACTTGAATCTGCATTGCCTACACTTAATACGGTCCATGTATTTGTGAAACTATATATGGTCATTACGGCTAGAATCGCGATAAAAGTTACCCATGCTGAAATAGGAGTCTCATTGCTAGCTTCTCCAATGCCTTCGGCCGTTTTATCTCTCCATAATTGGTCTTCTTCATAAACTAAAGATTTTTTTGGATTCTTCTTTATTTTCGCTGCATATCTTAATATAAAACCTATTCCAACAACGTTGATGATAATCCAACACACAAATCTATATTCCAATCCGGAGAATAAAGGAACGTCTGATAAACCTTGTGCAATCCCAATTGTAAATGGATTTAACATGGCTCCTGCAAATCCTAATCCTGCCGCAACAAAACAAATGCTAACTCCAACAATTGAATCATAACCCATGCTAATTGCCAACGGAACAAAAATGATCACAAAAGCAATGGTTTCTTCGCTCATTCCAAAAACAGCCCCCAGTGTACTAAACATTAACATGATTAGTGTTAAAACTATATTGTTTACTCCAATGAGCTTTATGAGCTTTTGATTTTCCAGTTTTTTTGTGAATTGCAGAAAAGACATAATAGCAATGTCAATGGCTTTACTGGCATTCATAATCCAAAATGCACCTCCAATAAGTAATATCAACGCAATAATGTCTGCTTTATCAACAAAGCCATCAAAAATGGATGAAAATATTTGCCAGGTTTGAGGTGCATTGTCGATTTCTTGAAATGATCCGGGAACAATTACTGTTTTACTTGAGCCATCAGGCATAATCTTTTGTTCTCGTTGAAACTCACCACCAGGAACAAACCAAGTTGCAACTGCTGCAATTACGATGATGTAAAAAACGATGACATAAGTGTGTGGAATTCTTTTATTCTTTAACATAGGATTGGATTTTAAGGGGGCTAAAATATGAAAATT
>JAOZQX010000296.1 GCA_029931995.1 Bacteroidales bacterium | reverse complement strand
GTGGAAATTGATTGAAAGATTTGCAATTTTATGTTCGAAACTAAATCCGGCATTTACCATATGCTCTGGAGTATAAGTCAGGGCTTTTCTTTCCAGATCAGTTTGTTCTTCAAATTTGTTGATTTTAGATTTGGTATAAGTGTAATTGGCATAAAGATTTAACTTATCGTTGAAGCGATATTTTACATCGATATCGGCACCAAATATGCTTACTTCCGTGATGTTTTCTTTACGCAAAACAGGCCTTCTTCCACCAAAAATAAACTCCCCCGTTTCGAGATAATACATAAAATCTTGTCCTTTCATGTAATATACGCCCGGCATTAGTTTTAATTTTTGACCAATGCTCATATTCATTCCCCATTCAAGGCTGTTTACTTTTTCTGGGCCAAGGTTTGGATTGGCTTCTTTAAATCCTCCTGATATAAATCCTGAGCGACTAAGGTCGTCCAATGTGGGAGCTCTAAATCCTTTAGACCAGGCGATATAGGTATTAATATGATTAGTAAGGTCGTAGTGTATTGCTGCTTTAGGAGTTAGGGAGGTCCAATTATGTTCTTCCAACGCACCTATAAAATCTTCCATAAAGTCAGTTTCTTCGGTCATGCCCTCAATGCTAAATTCTCCATCGTGAAAATTAACCATGTCAAAACGGATTCCCGCTGTAATTTTAAAAGTTTCTGTAAGTGTATATTTATCCTGAATATATAAAGCCAGATTATTCATAGACCCCATATTACGAACAATGTCGGTAGACGTTTGATACACATCGGCACCATCTACTTTACCAATTTTAAAATCACCTCCAAAAGTAATTCTATGACGATATAGCTCTGCAATTACATTTACAAATACGCCCATATCTTCTCTTTTTGAATCCACATCCCAATGGCTATAATTCCCTCTTTTTAGTTTTTCCCGAATTTGTATATATTTTTCATGCTGATAAAAAGTACTCATGTTCCAACTGAACAAACCTTTTGTTCCTTTCCATTTTCCCCTTAAGAAATGAGTGTCATGTTCTCGAATTTGTTCGGTTTCAATTTTCTCTCCTTGACCACGAGCATCATCGTAAAAATTATATTCAAGTTCAATATTATTACGCTCATCAAAATCGTAACCAATTTGGGCAATAATACTTTTTTCATTAAGGTTTGATTTAATAATAGTTTCATCTCTAAATTCTTCAGGAACATTAATAAAGCCATCACTTGTGCGGTTATTTGCCGAAAGATTCCAATAAAATCCTTTAACCCCCCCATCTAATTTTCTTCCTAAAAAAATATCTTGAGACAAAGTGTTGAAGGTTCCATAGTCGGCATTTGCAAAACCATGAATACCTTGTTCGGTATTTTTTTTGGTTAAGATATTAATTACACCCCCCATTGCATTGCTTCCGTAAATGGAAGAACCTGGACCTTTAAACACTTCTATTTTTTGAATATTATTTACATTAATGCGATTCCAGTTCACACTTCCGCCATCTGATTTATTAATAGGAACGCCATCCTGAAGTACCAGAATTCTTCCTTGTTCGCCACCTACAATACCTCTGATACTGACTACTGATTTACCAAAGATTCCCATAGACCTATCAATCGTTACACCCGAAATTTGTGTAAGTAATTCATCGGCCGATTTGGCAGCATTTGCTTTTATTTCTTTAATACTGACAACATCAATACGGCCTGGAATTTCAGTCATATACTCCGGGGTTCTGGAAGCTGTTACCACTACCTCATCCATGCTTATTGCTGTTGAAATCATCTGAATATTCAGCTCAATGCTTTTATTTTCTTTAATATTTACTGTGCGGAATACATTCTCATAACCCATATAACTGAATTCAATTTGGTGAATACCGGAATTAAGTTCAAGCTTATACGCTCCATCATTTGTGGAGATACATCCGGTTTTTGAATTCAATAACTGAATATTTACGCTCGAGAGAGTTTCTCCGCTAATCTTGTCACTAATTTTACCCTGAATTATAGTTGATCCAAAACTAATTCCAATACTAAATATTAGGAATGCAAAAATTGTAAATATTTTTTTCATAGATTTTTTTGATTATTCGATATGAAAAACAAAACATATCGAATAGTAAATAAAAAACCGAAAATTCGGTTGTATCTCTTTAATTTCGCAGCAAATTTAATTTAGAATTCTCACATATAAAATACTTTTAAAAATTTATATTCAATTTAAATACATATCGTTTTTCCTTTAAAATAAGCCCTTTCGCGATGCTTGTGTTATTTTCAAATTGGTTATCTTTGCAAAAAATTTAGTTGAGAATGAAGATTGCAGCACTGGTTTCGGGAGGCGTTGATAGTTCAGTAACCATTCCGCGTTTAAAGGAAATGGGGTATGAGCCAACGATTTTTTATATAAAAATCGGGATGGAGGATACAGCAGGTTATACCGATTGTCCTTCGGAAGAAGACATTGAAATCACATCTTACCTTGCTAAAAAATACAATCTGAAGATGGAAATTGTTGATCTTCAAAAATTGTATTGGGAGCGTGTAATTTCTTATACCTTGGATGAGGTTAAAAAGGGCTTAACTCCCAATCCGGATGTGATGTGCAATAAAATGATAAAATTTGGGGCTTTTGAAGAATTGTATGGAAAAGATTTTGATTTGATTACCACCGGTCATTATGCTAATACCAAAGTGATTGAAGCAAAAAAATATCTGGCAACAGCCGTTGATAAACATAAAGATCAAACCTATTTTTTAGCGCAAATCACCCAATCGCAAGTCAATAAATTAATGTTTCCTATCGGAGATATTCCAAAGCCTGAAGTGAGACGTTTGGCCGAAGAAATGAAATTACCAAGTGCCCATCGTCCCGATAGTCAAGGAATTTGTTTCTTGGGAAAGATCAATTATAACGATTTTATTCGTCGTTATGTGGGCGAAAAA
>JAOZQX010000295.1 GCA_029931995.1 Bacteroidales bacterium | reverse complement strand
CGGTTGGCAGGTGCAGGATAATGCGCCTACAGTGCAGGAAAATATAAACAAAGCCCTATCAACCTTGTTAAATACAGAAGTAAATGTTGTGGGTTGCGGGCGGACTGATACCGGTGTTCATGCCACTGATTTTTATGCGCATTTTGATTTGAATAAAATTTTCTCGGAAGAAGAAAGAAATGATTTGCTGTATAAACTAAATCGTTTTCTCCCCGAATCAATTGTGATTTTTGATGTACTACCTATTAAAGCTGAAATAAACTCTCGTTTTGATGCGATATCCCGAACCTATAAATATTATGTGAGTCGTCGTAAAGATCCATTCTTTGACGACTATTCCTATTTTGTTTATGGTGATATTGATGTGGACTTAATGAATAAGGCGGCTGTTGAGATGATGAAGTTTACTGATTTTACCAGCTTCTCAAAACTCCATACTCAAACAAAGACTAATAATTGCAATATTATGGAGGCTTATTGGGAAGAAGATAATCATAAGCTGATTTTTACTATAAAAGCCGATCGTTTTTTGCGGAATATGGTGAGAGCCATTGTTGGAACTCTTTTAGATGTTGGTCGCAAGAAAATTACACTCAAAGAGTTTAAGCAAATTCTTGACAGTAAAACCCGTTCTGATGCAGGTTATTCGGTGCCGGCTAAGGCTTTGTTTTTGGAAAAAGTAGACTATCCAGATGATATATTGGCAAATATATAATTTGTCAGTCTTTCAGATTTTAAAAACCATTAAATTTTTCATTAGAGACAAATTTGTTGTTTTGGTATTAACCATAAACTTAAAGCATTATGAGTAAGCCAAAGGAAGTTATTCATTCAATTCCGGATGAAGCTATATCAAATAAGATTTATTGTATTAGAAATCAAAAAGTGATGTTAGATACTGATTTAGCCGAACTTTATGGAGTAGAAACTCGCAGATTAAACGAACAGGTAAAAAGAAATATTGAGAGATTTCCAGAGGCCTTCATGTTTCAGCTTTCAAGTGATGAGTTTTTTATCTTGAAATCGCAAATTGCGACATCAAGTTGGGGTGGTAGAAGAAAGCCTCCTTTTGCTTTCACAGAATACGGTGTGCTGATGTTATCTAGTGTTCTCAATAGTGAAAAAGCAATACAAGTAAATATCAGGATTATGCGAATATTTACAAAGTTTAACAAGCTATTAAATGAAAGTTCAAGCGTAAAATTAGAAATAGAAGAAATTAAAAATCAGCTCAGTAAACATCATAAAAATATCCAATTAGTATTTTCGTTACTCGATAAATTAATTGATAAGGGTGAGAAGTCTAAAACAAGGAAAAAGATAGGATACAAATTACTGGATAAGAATTAAAATGTAAATTATTGGACTTAGTTAAGATGCTGAAACCCTGTCTGACCAGACATGTATGAAGTTTAGCATAATGCTATTATTTTGATTTTAGAAATTCAATAATATCTTTCGTAAATATCTCCGCCTTTAATCTGTATTTTTCCATCAATTCCTCCGGTTCACCGGATTCACCAAAACGATCTTGCATCCCAATCATTTTTACCGGAATAGGATAGTTTTCGGCCAAAACTTCTGCAACAGCACTTCCAAAACCTCCCATTATTTGATGTTCTTCGAGTGTGACTATAGCCTTGGTTTCTTTCGCTGCCTTAATGATAGTGTCTTTATCAATAGGTTTAATGGTGTGGATATTGATTACTCGGGTTGAAATTCCATTTTCTTCTAATAGTTTTGCTGATTGTAAAGCTTCCCAAACCATATGTCCGGTGGCGATTAGAGAAATATCATTCCCATTTTTCAAAACCTGAGCTTTTCTGGGAATAAATTCAGAATCATCATCCATAAAATCAGGCACAGGAGCTCTTCCAAAACGAAGATAAACAGGGCCGTTAATTTGTTCAACGGCAGCAATAATGGCTTGTTCTGTTTGAGTGGCATCGCATGGTGAAAGTACAGTCATGTTTGGCAGAACTCTCATAATGGCAATGTCTTCCAATGCTTGATGAGTGGCTCCGTCGGGACCAACCGAGATACCTGCATGTGCCCCGCCGATAATGGTATGAACATTATTATAACAAAGTGAGATTCGTATTTGGTCGGTTGTGCGTAGTGCTGCAAAAACTCCATAAGTGCTAAACACAGGAATCTTAGCACTCAAAGCTAATCCGGCAGCTACACCCACGCAATTTTGTTCGGCTATGCCCAGCGAAAGAAAACGATCGGGGAATTGATCAGCAAAATAATTAACTCCAACCGAGGCTGTAATATCAGCACCAAGAGCAATTATATTTGCATGCTTTTCACCGGCCTTTTTAAGGCCGATTCCAAAACCTTCTTTGCTTGAACGGTTGCCTTTGTTTATATAATCCATTTTACGAAAGTTCTTTTAAAAAAAGTTCGAGTTCTTTTTTTGAAGGTACTCTTCCATGCCAGCCATAATCCCCTTCAATACTTTTTATTCCTTTACCCATCTTCGTGTTTGCAATAATTACAATTGGTTTTCCAATTAGCTGTTTTGCATTATTCAAGGTCGAGATTAATTCATCAATATTATTTCCATCGCATTCAAAAACCTCCCAGCCAAATGATTTCCATTTATCAGTCAAAGGTTCTAATTGCATCACGTCTTCAGTGTTTCCGTCTATCTGAACTTTATTCCGGTCAACGATGGTAATTAAGTTATTGAGTTTGTGATGAGCTGCACTCATGGCCGCTTCCCAAATGGAGCCTTCCTGAAGTTCTCCATCTCCGCAGATGCAAAAAGTAAAGCGTTTATTTTTATCCATTTTATCGGCTAAAGCCATTCCAACAGCAACCGATAAACCTTGCCCTAATGAACCTGCCGATAATTCTAATCCGGGCAACCCATGTTCCCTTCCGGGATGGCCTTGTAAACGAGTTCCTAATTTCCGTAAGGTTTTTAATT
>JAOZQX010000294.1 GCA_029931995.1 Bacteroidales bacterium | reverse complement strand
CCATCTTCATCTAAAGTTAAATCCTCCCTAAAAGGAGTGATTAACAAAGTATAAGCACCTTTTTTCATATTTCTTTACATTTTTAACAAAGGTCGGGATAAAATGTTTGATAGCAAAAGATAGAGACTGAAATTTATGTTATTTAGAATACGGGGTGATTTTCATAGAGATAAACAAATAGCTCGTATAAAAACAGCGTGTATTTCCTGAATTTTGTTTAATTTCATTCTCCATTTAAAAAAATGACCTAAATGAGAAAAACGACTTTACTGCTCGCCATCATACTTTTCGGGATTTACGGACTGAATGCACAAACAAAAACCCATAAAGGCTTTTTCGATTTCACTTATCATGAAAACACAGATCAGATAATACTGGAAGTGGATAAATTGGATGTTGAGTTTTTATATGTGAATTATTTATCGGCAGGAATGGGCTCAAATGATATTGGGCTTGATCGCGGACAAGTTGGGAATACTCGCCTTGTAAAATTTATCAAAAGAGGCAATAAACTTTTATTACTTCAACCGAATTACGATTACAGGGCTAAAAGCAGCAACCCTTATGAAATACAAACCGTTGAGGATGCATTTGCAAAATCAGTGATTTGGGGTTTTGAGATTAAAGAAAAAAAGAACGGTCATTATTTTATCGATGTTACCGATTTTATGATTCGGGATGCTCACAAAATCTCTTGGCGCTTAAATAAGCAAAAACAGGGTAATTATAAACTCGATAAAACACGCTCGGCCTTTTACATGGAGCAATGCAAAAATTTTCCACAAAATTCAGAATTTGAAGTACTCACAACCTATACCGGCATTCCCTTAAAAAGAGATATTGGACAAGTAACGCCAAGCCCAAGCAACATTACTGTTCGTCAGCACTACTCTTTTGTTCAATTACCCGATGATAATTTTGAAATGCGTGAATTCCATTCCCGCTCGGCTTATTTTAGTTTGAACTATAAGGATTATAGTAGTCCGTTGCATGAAGATATTGACAAGAAATTTATTTACCGTCACCGACTGAAAAAGAAAAACCCCGATGCAGTCATGAGCGAAGCGGTTGAACCTATTATTTATTATGTTGATCGTGGTGCTCCCGAACCAATCCGCACAGCACTTTTAGAAGGTGCATCTTGGTGGAATCAGGCTTTTGAGGCCATTGGATATAAGGATGCTTTTCAGGTAAAATTACTTCCAAAAGGGGCTGACCCACTAGACATTCGATACAATGTAATTCAATGGGTACACCGATCATCAAGAGGTTGGTCGTATGGAGGAAGCATTAGCGACCCACGTACAGGTGAGATCATTAAAGGAAAAGTTACTTTAGGCTCATTGCGAGTACGACAAGATTATTTAATTGCCGAAGGTTTATTATCTCCCTATAAAAACGGAGATGAAATTCCGAAGGAAGTAGAAGAAATGGCTTTGGCTCGAATTCGTCAACTCTCGGCTCACGAAGTTGGGCACACTCTCGGACTTGCTCACAACTATATCGCCAGTACCGAAGGCCGAACTTCGGTCATGGATTACCCCCACCCTTTGGTTGAAATTATAGATGGGAAAATTTCTCTGGACAATGCCTACACTCAAGAAATTGGAGCATGGGATATTGTAAGTGTCAATTATGGATATCAAGATTTTGCAAAAGGGATAAACACCCAAGAAGCTTTAAATAATATCGTTCAAAAAAGTATAGCGGATGGTTTTAGTTTTCTTTCGGATCAGGATGCTCAATTAGGCGGAGCTCATCCTTATACTCACCAATGGGATAATGGATTGAAGGCCTATGAAGAATTGGATAGAGTGATGGAAATTCGTGCTTTGGCCTTAAAAAACCTTGGCAAAAACAGTATAAAAACCGGAGAACCTTTTGCCAGCATCGAAGGAATTCTAGTTCCAATCTATTTCTTTCATCGCTACCAAATTAATGCTACAGCCAAAACCATTGGCGGACTAAATTACACTTATGCCATGCGTGGCGACGGACAAATGATTACTGAATTTATTCTGGCTGAAGAACAAATGAAAGCTTTGGATGCTCTCATGAATACCCTTAAACCCGAAGTTTTAAAACTTCCTGAAACTTTATTGCAAATAATTCCGCCACCTCCTATGGGAACTCAGCGTAGCAAAGAATTCGTTAAAACTCGCACAGCTCCAACTTTCGATGCTTTAGCTGCTGCCGAAGCTGCTGCTGGATTAACATTTAAAAGCATTTTACATCCGGCTCGTGCAGGACGACTGGTAGAATATCACGCCCGAAACACCAATCAGCCCAGCCTTGAATCTGTGATTGACCGCTTGATAAATGAGACTTGGGAAATTGCTCATTTGAAGGGCTACGAAGCAGCCATTCAAAAAACAGTGGATCAGGTACTGCTCCAAGAACTAATGCAATTGGCTGCGAATAAAAAGGCCTCGGCTTTGGTAAAATCTATTGTTAGTTATAAGATAGAGGAACTCCATAATTGGCTCGAACAGCAACTTAAGATGAATATTGACACTGAGCTAAAAGCGCATTATAATTATGCTTTACAGCAGATTCATATATTTGAAAAGAACCCTGAAAAATATATAATTGAAGAACCATTAGCTCCACCACCGGGTTCGCCTATTGGGATGGGGAGGTGAATATTGATTAAATATTTCAAGTTTCATATCTAGCAAATTTAAAGAAAATGAAAAAAAGCGTATTATTTGTGTGTTTGGGTAATATTTGTCGCTCGCCCAGCGGAGAGGCTGTTTTAAAAGCTAAACTTAAAGATGCCGGATTGGATAAAAAAATTTTCGTGGATAGTGCGGGGACATCTGGTTATCACGAAGGTGACCGTGCGGATGAACGCATGCAGAGCCATGCCGTTAAGCGTGGGTTTAATTTAACAAGTATTTCGCGCCAAATCCGCCCTGCTGATTATGATCAATTTGATTACATTATCG
>JAOZQX010000293.1 GCA_029931995.1 Bacteroidales bacterium | reverse complement strand
ATAAATTCAAGCCAAAAATTTGATTCATCTGCTTCTTCAATTACAATACTTAATTTAGAAATAAAACTTTAGTTCGATTTTTTAACAGAGCTTCCATTATTTTCTATTATCAATTATAACTCATCAATAATCAATTACTTACTTCGCCAAATCGTTTTGGTTTTATTCCACTATTAATCAGCGGAACAAATGCATTCATAATCAGAATTGCAAAAGAAACTCCTTCAGGGTATGCGCCCCAAACACGAATTACAACCGTTAACACCCCACAACCCAATCCAAAGATTAGTTGTCCTTTTGGTGCCATAGGCGAAGAAACCATATCCGTTGCCATAAAAACAGCTCCGAGCATCAATCCTCCCGTAATTAAATGGAACATTGGGTTTACGTAAAGATCAGGATTGATTAACCAAAGAATACCGGTAAAAGCAATTACTGAACCTATATAAGCCACAGGAATTTGCCAGGTAATGATTTTTCGGAACAACATATAAAGACCACCTAATACTAAAGCAATAGCTGAAACTTCACCAAGCGATCCGCCCATATTTCCCAACAACTGATCCATATAATCAGGAAGCTGGTAAAGCACTTCTTTTCCATCAACAAACATACTGGTACCATTTTCCATAATATCGCTAACGGTACGTCCTGTATTTAACTCTTCTTTTAAATGGCCTAAAGGTGTTGGTCCTGTTATAGCATCAGCCAAACCACTGAATAAAACTGCCGGTTTTGGCCAGCTTGTCATTTGTACAGGGAATGAAATCAGTAAAAATACACGCCCAACCAAAGCAGGGTTGAAAGGATTTTTACCCAAACCACCGAAGGACATTTTTGCGATTCCGATTGAAACAAAGGCCCCTATGATGATAATCCAAATCGGTAAATTACTTGGCACATTAAAAGCCAGTAAAATTCCTGTAACCATCGCCGAACCATCATTAATAGTAGCAGGCCCTTTGATGATATATTTTTGAATAATCCACTCAAAAAACATACAAGCCAATATCGAAATCAGCGTTACTTTAATTGCTCCCAATCCAAAGAAATAAATGGAAACAAGCAATGCCGGGATCATGGCGAATACTACGCCATACATAATTTTCTTTGTTGAATTATCTCCGTGAACATGTGGAGATCCCGAAACTGTCAGTAAATTCATATCTTATTTTTTACTTCTATTTCTAATAATTTGACCTACTCTGAATTTTCCTAAACGAATGTAATCGAGCAATGGACGTGCTGCCGGACAAGTGTATTGACACGAGCCACATTCGATGCAATCCATTGTACGCTCAGCTTCCACATTTTCGAACATTTCTATTTCGGAATATTGAGCTATTAAAACAGGTTCCAAACCCATCGGACAAACTGTGATACATTTTCCGCAACGGATACAGTTTGTTGGTTCAATACGTTTAGCTTCATCTTCTTTAAAAAGCAATACACCCGAAGTACCTTTTACAACTGGCACATCATTTCCGTTTAAAGCTTTACCCATCATTGGGCCACCACTTACAATCTTTCCTGTATCAGCAGGAATACCGCCGGCTTTTTCAATTAATTCGTTAATGGAAGTACCCACACGAACCATATAATTCCCGGGCTTACTAACGCTTTTTCCGGTAATTGTAACAATCCTATCAATTAATGGTTTGTTCTTTTGAACTGCCTCGTAAACAGCGAAGGCTGTACCAACATTATTTACAACAGCACCTACTTCAATTGGTAATTTCCCGGATGGAACCTGACGGCCAATAAGGGCATCGATCAATTGTTTTTCGCCACCTTGAGGGTATTGTACTTTTAAAGCCTCAACCTCAATACCTGAATAATTTTGAGCAATATTTTTCAAATGCTCAATAGCATCCGGTTTATTATTTTCAACACCAATAATGGCTCTGTCAACATTCAAACCTTTCATCAAGATTTGAATTCCAACCATCAACTCATCAGCTTTTTCAAGCATCAAACGATGGTCGGCTGTGAGATAAGGTTCACACTCTACACCATTGATAATTAAAACCTCCGCTTTTTTACCTTCGGGAATCATTAATTTTACATGCGAGGGAAAAGTTGCACCACCAAGGCCAACAACACCCATTTCATGTACTTTCTTAACAATTTCCTCTTTTGATAAAGTGATTTCTTTTTTGAGTTCACTAGAACGATCAATACTATCCTCCCATTCATCACCATCAACGGCTACAATCACGGCTTTTCTTCTATAACCACTTTGATCCAAAACATCATCTACTTTCAAGACTTTACCTGAAACAGACGAATGAATATTGGAAGAAATAAAGGCTTCGCCTTTGGCTATTAATTGCCCAACTTTAACTGTGTCGCCTTTTTCAACTACTGCTTTTGAAGGAGCTCCTAAACTTTGCGCGATCGGAATCGAAACTTGTGTTGGGAGTTCTAATACTTCAATGCGATGATCCGCCGAAAATTTATTTTCGACCGGATGAACACCACCTATTTTAAATGTTTTCAAAATCCTTATCCTCCTGTATTTATTTGAGAATAGTATGAATTATTCTTTATTATTTTCTTTATCATCTGCCACAGCCTTAGCGGAAGCAGGTTCTTTAATTTCAGCTTTCGGTTTTTTATTTTCTGCCAAAGCTTCAACTTTTATTTTCTTTGGAGGAAAATTCAATTCATGAATTGCTCCCGTTGGACACTCAAGCACACACTTACGGCAAAGCTTACATTTTTCGTAATCGATATAAGCTAAATTATTGTTCATGGTAATGGCATCGAAAGCACATACCTTGAAACATTTGCTACAACCGATACAGGCAACGCTACAGTTTTTCTTAGCCACCCCACCTTTTTCCTCATTAATACAAGAAACAAAGATGCGACGGTCTTTTTTATTTCTGTTACGTAGCTCAATAATATCTCGTGGACAGGCAACAACACATGCCCCACAAGCCACACAATTGTCTTTTACAA
>JAOZQX010000292.1 GCA_029931995.1 Bacteroidales bacterium | reverse complement strand
ACTTTTTCTCAATATTCTCACCAACCGCAACAATGATCTTATCAAATAATGGAATCGCACGTTTAATCACATTTTCATGACCTTTTGTGATTGGATCGAAAGATCCAGGAAAAACAGCTATTTTGCTCATAATTCAACAATTAAAGGGCGAAAATACCTGCCCTGTTATTTAAAACAAATATACTAAAACTAAACGCTTATTGCTGCAGATAATTGTTTTCAATTAATTCCTTTAAAGATTCAAAAGTATTTTTCATTGCCACAACAACTTCTGCCCTGCTCATCCACTTCACCTGCTCAATTCCTTCTTCAAGTTGGGGTTTCAGCTGATTGCCGAATTCAGTTTTCATCTCAAACCAATATGTTCGTTTGAGCATTGGTTTATAATCAATTTTGTAAATATGATAAGTACTTTCCAGCTCCCGTATTATCGATACATTTCCAACATTGGTTTCCTCCATACACTCACGGATGGCAGCCGTTTTTATTTGTTCATTTTTTTCAATTTTTCCTTTCGGAAGATCCCACTTTCCAAAACGTTGAATCATTAATAATTCACCCTTCGGATTTATTATCAAGCCTCCTGCGGCCTCAACCATTTTAAAATGAGCCAAAAACTTATCAACGAATAAACTCAGTTTATTTTTAATCAAAAAAATCAGTCTGCTATAAATCTTTCCCCTTATAAATTTCTGATAAACAGGGTGCACATCCTCCAAATGAGCTAATTCAACCAAAGAATCCTCATCCGTAAGTTCACAAAATGTTAAATCTTCTGTGAATATTATTGCCCGATGCTGATTAAAAACTTTATACATTTGCACAATGAAAATTAATGTAGATATTGCAAAAAGTGTATCCGAATATCTTTTGCAAATTAAAGCAATAAAATTGGATGTTGCCAATCCTTTTACTTGGGCATCGGGAATTAAATCACCTATTTACTGCGACAACCGCTTGATTTTATCCTATCCAACGGTACGAACATATATCCGTCAGCAGTTTGTTCAACTGATTACTGAAGAGTATGGATCGGTCGACGTTATTGCCGGTGTTGCTACCGGTGCTATTGCTATTGGCGCACTTGTTGCACAAGAACTTGGATTGCCTTTTGTTTATATTCGTTCATCTCAAAAAGCGCATGGTTTAAGCAACCAAATTGAAGGAAAAATTGAATCGGGTCAATCGGTCGTTGTAATCGAAGATTTAGTTTCGACTGGAAAAAGCAGCTTAGTAGCCGTGAGAGCCTTGCGAGAAGCAGGATGTAATGTTAAAGGAATGGCTGCTATTTTCACTTATGATCTTCCGATAGCTAAAGCAAATTTCGAGAAAGAAAAATGCGATCTCCTGACCTTGGCAAATTACGATAACTTGGTACGAAAAGCCGTTGATAGCAATTATATTTCTGATTCGGATATTCATAAACTCGTTAAGTGGCGTGAGAATCCTCAGGAATGGAGCAAATAAAAATCGAAACCGTGAATATTAAAAGCAATCCCAACGAAATTAATAAATCAGCCGAAGAAATATTTGCTTTCCTTGTCGATTTCAGGAATTTTGAAAAATTAATGCCCGAGCAAATTAGCAATTGGCAAGCCGATGCTGAAAGCTGCTCATTTGAAATAACCGGAATGGCAAATGTTGAGCTTCGCATGGCAGAAAAAAAAGCACCCGAGTTTTTAAAAATTAATTCGGAAGGGAAAAGCCCATTTTCATTTTCATTAATTACCCGCCTTTATAAAAAATCGGACACACTAACCGAAAGTTCTTTCGAAATTGATGCCCATGTAAACTCCGTAATGAGCATGATGGTTAAACGCCCTTTGGAAAATTTGGTTGGTATTATGAATGATAAATTAAAAGAATTTATTGAGCAAGGGAATTAAAATCAAATTACAAATTTCACCTCTTTTAAATCACAGCAAAACTTTCTTGAATCTTTGGTCTCAAGGCATAGCTTTCCATACTCATCCAATCCGGTTATTCTTGCCTCCACCTTATTTTTACCAATTTTATAAATTTTATAGATCTCAAACCGATAAAGTTTTTTAAGATATTCTTTGTCAATTTTATTTTTATTCTGCATCAATTCTCTAAAACGCAAATTCATAAAATCGCAAAGTCTGTACAACACAAAATCCAAATTATATTCCTTTTTTGTAAGCATTTTTAAAGATACAGGGTTGGGCGCATCACTAACAAATTTTGTTTGATTTACATTAAGACCAATCCCAATTACCGACGAACTCATTTCATTTCCATTGATGGAGTTGTTGATTAAAATGCCGGCTATTTTCCGATCTTCAACATAAACATCATTAGGCCATTTTATCTTCACTTCCTTCCTCGATAAATTTTCCTTAACAAGATCAGCAACTGCCAGCGATACAATTTCATTCAACACAAATTGTTTTTCGGGCTTTATATAAATTGGATTAAGCAAAAAACTAAGCGTAAGATTTTTGTCTTTTTCGCTTTCCCACAAATTGGTGTCCAAACCTTTTCCTGCCTTCTGAAAAGCAGCTGAAACAACAGAGCCTTCTTCAAGCTGTTTCATGGCTAGCATTTCTAAAGCAGTCGTATTGGTCGATTCAAGGAAATTGAAACGAAAAATTTGTTTGCCTAAAATGTTTTTATAAATCATCTAAAATAAATTTGCATAAGTAAATTTACAAATCTAATCACAGAAAGAAAAATCAAATTGCTAAAGCTAATAAAATGAGTAAAAAGATGTATAAAAATACTTATTTTTGTAAGTAGGTAAATGCTTGATACATGGCTAAAAAAAAGGAACTCCTTACAACCGTTGATTTTGCAATTCAGGGAATACAGAAAAAAAAAGGGAAACAAATTGTAAAACTCGATCTTCGTAAGACTTCAAATTCAGTTACTAATTATTTTGTAATTTGCCAGGGAAATTCAAAACCACAGATGAACAAAAATCTACACAGATAAAAAATGCGGA
>JAOZQX010000291.1 GCA_029931995.1 Bacteroidales bacterium | reverse complement strand
TTAAAGCATTTTTAATCGAATCTTTTGAAAGTTCAGCCAAAGGGATGTCGAATTTGTCGGCCAGATAACCCCAAAGTGCTTGAGAAATTTCGTTGTAAAAAGATTCAGAATCTTTTGTTCCCAGAAACTGCTTTGCTTGTTTTAGGTTTTTACGTGCTACCTTGGTTGCTTTTTTATGGCGCATCAATGACTGGTTGCTCAACTTTTTATCTCTTTTTTTCCAAAACAGAATAAAAAGTATAAACAAAATAGCTGGGATAATATACCATAAAATAAAATGAAGGCTACCATAGAAAAAATAAGCCAATGGCTGGAGTTTTTCAGCTTTAATTTTAATGTGGCGAATATCCTGACCAATGTATTGAATATCCTCTTGATTAATTCCGCTATAACTTACCCCTGTTTGATAATCTTCTCCTTTTTCAACTTGGATATTGAATGCTTTGGTTCTTCTTGTCTCATATTTTTGAGTTGCCGGATTGAAGAAACAAAAGTCGATCGCTTCAATATTAAATTCGCCTGGATTACGGGGTATAATCAAGTATTCAAAAGTTCGGCTACCCGCAATGCCTTTTTGTGTAATACGGATATTATCTGAAGTTTTGGGATCATATACTTCAAAATCTGTAGGGAAAGAAATATTTAGTTTGTCAATCAATTCAATATTTCCTTGTCCCGAAATGGTATACTTTAAACTTATTGCATCATTGGTTTTTACCGAGGAATTATCAATTTCCGATTTGATTGAATAATTTCCAACCGCCCCATTGAAGCTAATAGGTTTCGCTGTTTGGGGCATGGGTTTAACATTTAATGTAATGCTATTCGACTCAATAAATTGTTGAATGTTTTGATAACCACTAAAAAATGGGTCATCGAAGAAACTATCAAAAAATGAGTTGGATCTGTGCTGACGAGAATTATTATTCCTGATTTGCGCAACGCACTGTAATTCTAGCGGACTAATTGTTATTTCTCCACTTTTTTGAGGGAATACTGCAAACTTTCTAAGTTCGGCAGTAACATACTCTTCTCCGTTAATAATTTCTTGAGATTGATTTAATTGTGTGCCTTGTTCAATAAGATTTTTCATCCAAAACCCGGAAGGGTTGGGCTCTTTTTCGCTGGTAATATTGGAGATTGGAACTTTAGTGAAAATTTTATAAGTGAGAATTATCTGTTCGCCAAGATAAGGATTTGTTTTATCAACAAAAGCTTTTAAGAAAACAGCATTTTCATCAAGTTCAGTTGTTTCTTGTTGAGTATTTGGAGTCGAGTTTGGGGTCTTGGTTTGTGCTTGAGGCTTTTGCTTGCTAACTGTTATTTTTAATTCGTTGGATTGGTATTCGGTACCATCTACCGTAATTTTTGCCGGAGAAATTGTAAACTCACCTTCGGTTAAAGCGCGTAAATAATAGGAGTAAGTAATGGACATGGATTGCGTCATCCGTCCGTTAATATTCGAGAAACTTGAGCTGGTAGAAGTATTAGGCCCTGTTAATACTCTAAAATCTTTAAAATCGGGATCCCGAAAGTTTTTCCCTTGGGCATTTACCGTAAACTGAATGACAAATTGACTACCCACTGCTACATTGGTTTGTCCGCTTGCTTTAAAGGAAACATCCTGAGCTTTCAACGGAACAGCTAAAAGCAAAAGCATTGGAAGCAATAATACCAGATGTTTTTTAATTCTCATTTGTTTCTCAAATATTTGCAAATGTATAAAAATAAGGCCTACCAATCTTTTTCCGAACTGGTGGCTTTTGCACTTTTAGCCTTTTCTTTTTTTAATTTTTCAATGGTTTTCTTCTCTTCATTTTTCAGCGCTTGCAACATACGTTCAGCATCTTGTTTCGATATTTGTTTGGGTTGTTGTTGCTGGTTTTTTTGTTGCTGCTCATCCTGATTCTGATCTTTATTTTGTTCTTGATCTTTTTGATCTTGCTGATCCTCTTTATTTTCTTGATCTTGTTTATCCTGTTTGTCTTCTTGATCTTGCTGATCTTCGTTTTTGTCCTGCTCCTGCTTATCTTTATCTTGTTGCTGTTGTTCGTCTAACTTTTGACGTGCATACTCTAAATTATATTTGGTATCCATATCAGCAGGATTATTTCGCAATGCATTTTTATAAGCATCAATACTTTCCTGATATTTGTCGGCAGCTAAAAATGAATTTCCCAAATTGTGGAATATTTCGGCACGTTGCTTAGGGTTTTCTATTTTCTTGCTTAATGCATCAAATAGCTGTTGCGAACTCTCATAATCTTCTTGTTCGTATAAAGCATCACCTAAATTAAAACTTCCTTTCACCGATTGCTCGTTTATCTCCAGCGATTTCCTGAAATTTATTTCAGCCTCCTTAAAGTTACCATCTTTAAATGACCTATTTCCTTCACGGATGAGTTTTGCTTCTTTTTGAGCAAAGCCCATCATCGGGAGTAGCAGGATTATAATTATAAATTTCTTCATCATAATTATTCAAATAATTTAATTCGATCGGCCCATTTACTTTTTCGTTCTACAATTATAAACTCAATCAGGAGTAAAATAATTGTGAGCACCAAAAAATATTGAAAGCGGTCTTCGTAATCCGAAAATGTTTTGGTTTCAAATTCCGATTCTTCCAAACTATCAATTTCTTCAAAAATCTTACTTAGTCCGGCTTGCGAATTATTAGCCCGAACATAAGTACCTTGCCCTGCAGCAGCAATTTGTTGCAGCATGGGCTCATTCAATTTCGTCGTGATGATATTGCCCTCACGATCTTTTTTATAATCTGTTAAAGTACCATTTTCATAAATAGGAATGGGACCACCTTCGGGCAAGCCCATACCAATAGTGTAAACCTTAATGTCTTGTTCAACAGCTTCCTCAACGGCTTTTAAAGCATCTCCTTCATGATTTTCGCCATCGGTAATTACAATAATAGCTTTATTGTGTTCGCTCTCGCCAAAAGATTTTGTTGCC
>JAOZQX010000290.1 GCA_029931995.1 Bacteroidales bacterium | reverse complement strand
TAGCACTTTCATCATTCTCATCTTTCATTTCAAACATTAGAGAAATGATTTCATTCCCCTTGTCATCAGTCTCTTTAAAAATGTAGTCACCTTTTGTTCCGCCACTTGCATCATTGTCCTTTTCGAAGTAGGCATTTTGAAATGCTGTTGGCCTAAGCTTGTTAAATTCATTTTCACAATGCTGTTCAAGAGTCTCGCCTAACATTTTAGTGGACAACTTTTGCTTCATATCTTTTACACGAGCAATCTCATCATCTTTATATTTTATTATCGTATCTCTATTCTGTAGTTCAGTAGAATGCTGTTGTTTCAGCGAGTTTTCTATATTCTGTTTTTCAATTTCTTTGATTTTTAAATCATTCTCCAATTTATCACGTTCTTTTTCAACTTCTTGAACTGCTTCTTGGACGGCTAACTTCTTCTCAACTTCAGCATTGTCAAATTTAGCTTTCATTTGAGTTATTTCAGATTCCTTTTCAGCTAATTTCTCTGTTAATTCAGTATTACTTTTAGCCTTAAGTTCTGTCAGTTGTCTATCCTTTTCAGCAAGCTGTTCTTGAAGTTTTTCCTTAATATTAGCTTCAGCAAGTTTTATCTCACTTTCTTTTTCCTTCTCAGAAAGTAAGAGCTGATTTTTGATTTCTTCTTCAAATTGGTGGTCTCTAACCTGTTTGAGAATATCAGCATATCCTGCTTCATCAACTTTAAAAGTCTTTTTACAATGGGGGCAAATTATTTTGTTCATAGTCGATTGTGATTTCATTAAACGTTGCAAAGTATTTCAGACATATGTTTGTCATTTGGATTGTAATACTCCCGATTTGATTGAGCTCTTGTTGTCGTAATTTCAAGTTCTAAAATATAATTTGTATCAAACAATCTCCAAGGTGGTTCGCGGTCACTTTTAGAGTAGCTGCCAACTCGATAAGATCTTAGTACTAGATTTCCTGTATCCTTATGAAAACCTAATACAAAAGGTTCTATAATTCGTATTTCGCCATCATATTTGAATTTAATGACTAAACGATTTTCAATTGCATTACAAATAAGCTTTTTTATATTGTATTTTTTTAATTTAAATGCACCACAACTAGTATATACACACAACTTTATGCACTATATACATCCATATTGGTATATATAAGTTCAGTTTATATGTATTTATATATTTTAAAAATATCAAATGCATAACAATGCTAAGATTGTTAAAATTTGGGGAGTAAAAAATGTTAATTTCAGCATAAACGTAAGAATAAAATCCGAGAAATCAAAAAGATAAAAAATTTCGATTCTCAATTTTAGATTTCCGATTTTCCATTTTAACTTATCACTCATAATTCATAACTCATCATTTTTTTCCCTAAATTCGTGCTTCATCAATCAAACAAAAATAAAAAATGAAAAACCTGACAAAAAATCTGCTGGTATTAAGCCTTGTGTTTTGTGTGAGTTTTGTGAGTGCGCAAGATCTTACCAAATTAAAGAAAGATATTAAAAGCATCAAAAACAATATTGAGTATAATGGTCACACCTATGATGTGATGATAAAAAAAATAGATGACTTGCTATGGTTTGAGCGTGTAGGAGATATTGCTCATGTTGACAAGCTCTACATTTATGGTCCACCCAATGCAAATGTTGATAATCCTACCGGAATGGGTGTTTACAATCCGGTTAAATTTTGGACTTATGTTTTTATACCCAAAGATATTGATGTAAGTAAAAAATATCCGTTGATGGTTTTGCCTCATGGCGGGGTACACTCAAATTTTGGCACTTATTATACTCATATAGTTCGCGAATTGGTATCGCAGGGTTATATTGTGGTAGCTGCTGAGTATCGTGGTAGCACAGGTTACGGAAAAGGTATGTACGAGAAAATTGATTACGGTGGGTTAGAAGTTGAAGATGTAAATGCCAGCCGCAATTATATGATCGAAAATTATGAGTTTGTGGATAAAAACCGAGTTGGAATTATGGGTTGGAGCCATGGTGGTTTAATCACCCTCATGAATATTTTTGATTATCCTGAAAATTATAAAGTAGCTTTTGCCGGAGTTCCGGTAAGCGATTTAATTGCTCGTATGGGCTATCACACCAAAAGTTATCTTGATTTATACTCAGCCGATTACCACATTGGTAAAACAGTTAATCAAGATGTGGAAGAATACAAAAGAAGATCGCCGGCTTGGCAAGCTCATAAACTTCAAAATACACCTTTATTAATTCACACCAATACTATTGATGATGATGTAAATGTATTGGAAGTTGAACACTTGATAAAATCCTTAAAAGCTGAGAATAAGAAATTTGAATACGAGATTTACCAAGCGGTACCCGGTGGACACTCTTTTGATCGAATGGATACAAAGATTGCTAAAGAAATTCGTGTGAAAATTTATAAGTTTATGGCTCAGCAATTAAATCCGCCAAAGCCAATAAATACAGTTCGGAAATTGCATAAAGCAGCATATAAATATTAATATCACGTTATGAGTATAAAAGAAGAAATAAAAATAAAAGGTGCAGAACTTCTCAAAACCATCAAAGAAATTATTAATGAGGGTAATGTTCGCCGTATCATAATTAAAGACGAAAAGGGTACTAAATACCTTGAAATTCCTGTAACGGTGGGTGTAGTTGGAGTAATACTTGCTCCGTTTTTGGCTGCTATTGCTGCATTGGCAGTATTAGCAACCGAACTTACTATTGAGGTAATACGAGAAGAATAAGTTTAGTAATTCCAAATTTCCCAGGATTGGTCGGCCTGTGAATGAAACATTCGTAAGCCATTAACGATTGTAGCACCATTTTCTTTGCCCTTTTTCAAAAACTGAGTTTCGGCAGGGTTGTAAATTAAATCAAACAATAAGTGTTTCTCCCCAAGAAATTGATAAGGTATTTCGGGACAGTTGTTTTTATCCGGGTGCATTCCCAAAGGTGTTGTATTAATAATTATCAAATGTTCATCT
>JAOZQX010000289.1 GCA_029931995.1 Bacteroidales bacterium | reverse complement strand
GTTTTAAATTGGCCTTTGTCCTTCGGACTTTTTTGGCGCCATATTTTAAGTTTTACTTTCATTTTTTTAAGATTTGAAGATTAGATGCTAGATATCAGGCTTTATCTAAGGTCTAGCGTCTAGTATCTAATTTTACTTATAACTTCTTTCTTTTAATTCAACAAACTCAAACTTCAGTGGTTCTT
Source organism: Bacteroidales bacterium (assembly GCA_029931995.1). Classification (GTDB taxonomy): domain Bacteria; phylum Bacteroidota; class Bacteroidia; order Bacteroidales. The sequence continues at coordinate 2,788 of JAOZQX010000289.1, read as the reverse complement.
TGTGCAATTTAGGTGGTTTTTCATCCCCTAAAAATTCCCAAGCTGCAACGTATGAGAAATTTTTATCGTCACGTTTTGCTTCGCCACCTTCGGTCTGGCTTTCTTCACGGAAGTGAGCACCACAACTTTCTTTTCTGTTTAAACCGTCATTGATAATCAATTTGGCAATTTCAAAGAAATCGGCTACTCTACCTGCACGCTCCAACTCTTGGTTCAATTCTTTATCCGTACCCGGAACTTGCACATTTTTCCAAAATTCTTCCTGTAACTCATTCACCAATTCAAGTCCTTTATTAAGACCTGCTTCGTTACGAGCCATTCCGCTATAATCCCAAAGAATTTTACCTAAGCGTTTATGGAAAGAAGTGGCAGATTCTTTACCATTCACATTCATCAGCTTTTCGATTTTTTCAACCACAGCTTTTTCTGTTTCCAAAAACTCAGGAGAATCGGTAGAAAAACGTTCTGTTTTAATTTCATCTGCTAAATAATTACTGATAGTGTAAGGAATTACAAAATAACCATCACCTGCACACTGCATTAATGAGCTAGCTCCCAGACGGTTTGCTCCGTGATCGGAGAAGTTAGCTTCGCCTATGGCAAATAAGCCGGGAACGGTTGTCATCAGATTGTAATCAACCCAAAGTCCACCCATGGTATAATGCCCCGCAGGATAAATCCGCATTGGCTCAGTATAAGGATTGATGCCCGTAATCTTTTCATACATTTCGAAAAGATTACCGTATTTATTTTCGATCGCTGCTTGTCCCTGCTTCGCAATGGCATCTTTAAAATCAAGATTTACTGCTAGACCGGTTTCACCAACTCCGTAACCTGCATCACAACGTTCTTTCGCTGCGCGAGAAGCGACATCACGAGGAACAAGATTCCCAAAAGCAGGATATCTGCGCTCCAAATAATAATCTCTTTCTTCTTCAGGAATGTCATTGGCGTGGCGTTTGTCACCTTCTTTTTTCGGAACCCAGATACGTCCATCATTTCTTAATGATTCCGACATCAGCGTAAGCTTAGCCTGATAATCATTTAAAACAGGAACTGAAGTTGGGTGAATTTGAATAAAACTTGGGTTGGCAAACATGGCGCCTTTTTTATAAGCAGCCCAGGCTGCACTTGCGTTTGAATTCACTGCAAGGGTAGAAAGATAATAAACCGTTCCGTAACCACCGGTTGCCAAAATTACGGCATGAGCCGAATGGCGTTCAATTTTTCCGGTAACCAAATTACGAGCAATTACTCCACGAGCTTTGCCATCCACAATCACCATATCCAACACATCGCGGCGAGGATACATAGTAACCGTTCCTTTTTTAACCTGACGCATCATTCCTGAATACGCACCCAATAAACATTGCTGTCCCGTTTGACCTTTAGCATAAAACGTACGCGAAACCTGAACCCCACCAAAAGAGCGGTTATCCAATGTTCCACCATACTCACGTGCAAAAGGTACACCCTGAGCAGTTAATTGATCGATGGTTGCATTACTTACCTCAGCAGCACGATAAACATTCGCTTCGCGGGCACGGTAATCACCACCTTTAATCATATCATAAAATAAGCGATAATCGCTATCGCCATCGTTTTTGTAATTCTTGGCTGCGTTGATTCCTCCCTGAGCGGCCACAGAGTGCGCACGACGAGGAGTATCCTGGAAACAGAAAGCTTTTACATTATAGCCCATTTCTCCAAGAGTGGAAGCAGCACCACCTCCGGCTAAACCAGTACCAACAAGAATAATATCGAGTTTTTTACGGTTGGCAGGATTTACCAGTTTGGCATTATCCTTATATTTTGTCCATTTTTCGGCTAATGGTCCTTCCGGTATTTTTGCATCTAATTTTGTCATTACTTTTTTAATTTATCAGGTTGAAGCAAAATTTCTTTTTCTAAGCTATAAACATAAAATACAATGGGATGATCATAAACCCTGCAGGTATAATGATCGAAAATGCTTGCCCAATACCTTTAATAAATGGTGTGTATTTTTTATGATTAAGCCCCAAGGTTTGGAATGCCGATTGAAAGGCGTGATTCAAATGAATTCCTAAGGCAACAAATGAAATCAAATATAAAATATTGAAAACATTGTCGGTTGTAAATAACCATACCGCCAATTCAAAGAAGTGTTCTTCTTGCGGATGGGCAATATTTGCTGCTAAAGGGGCTTCTAAAATTCCTAACTTAATAAAATAGAAATTGTAAAAGTGAAGAATAAGGAATAAGAAAATGGTAATCCCTGTCCAAATAATGTACCTCGACATAAAAGAGGTTTTCGACTTGGAAGCTACTTTGTAGCCTTGTCCTCTGGCCATCCAATTCTCAATTTGCAAAATGATGCCCATTAAAATATGGATAAGAAAAGCCGCCATTAGTACAATTTCGAAAGCTTTTATAAACCAATTGGTTCCCATAAAATGAGCTGCAGCGGCAAACCACTCTTTGTGCTCATCGTGAATCGGCAAAAGGAATAAATTTATTCCGAGATGCACTAGTAGGAAAACGATCAGGAAAAGACCAACAATTGCCATGGTAATTTTTTTCGTCACAGACGAAAATGCTAAAAATGATTGACTCATGATGTTTTAAAATTTATCAGAAATATTTCAATTTTTCGATTATATCCCTTTGTCAAATTATTTTACATTTGTAATTTGCAAAAAGATTAACAAATTTAATTTTTAATTTGATTTTAGCGGGTTAACCGCATCAAATTTTTAACCGTTATAAATAAAAAACGATACAGTGAAATAGTGTTAGAAAAGTTGAA
>JAOZQX010000288.1:2413-2976 GCA_029931995.1 Bacteroidales bacterium | reverse complement strand
ATCAATTTTGCCATATAATCGCGGTCAACAAAATCATTCCCATCAGCAAACTTTGTAATCCAACCTAAACCTGCTTCTATTGGAGAAGTGGTGTCATCAATATCGTTTCCGTACAAACAAAAACCCGATTCTAAGCGAAGCGTGTCGCGAGCAGCCAAACCGATTGGCTTGATATCAAATTCTTTTCCTGCTTCCAGTACCGCTTCATAAACTTTAGCTGCATCTTCGTTAGCTATATAAATCTCGCATCCACCTGCTCCGGTATATCCGGTTGTTGAAAATATAACATCCTTCACTCCTGCGAAATCACATTTTTGGAAAGTGTAATATTCCATATCCACCACATTGGCTTCCGTTAATTTTTGCATGGCTTTTAATGCCAATGGTCCTTGAACAGCCAATTGTGAAATCTCATCAGAGGCATTATACAATTCAGCTCCATTGATATTTTGTTCAACACACCATGCCCAATCTTTATCAATATTTGCTGCGTTTACTACCAGCAAATACGTTAGTTCATCAATGCGATAAACCAATAAATCATCAACAATACCACCTTTTCG
>JAOZQX010000288.1:0-2403 GCA_029931995.1 Bacteroidales bacterium | reverse complement strand
ACACGTTGAACAAACTCAAAAGCATTTGAGCCTTTAACCCAAAATTCGCCCATATGAGAAACATCAAAAACACCTACTCCTTTACGAACGGTTTCGTGTTCAACATTAATCCCCTCAAAAGTTACCGGCATATTATAACCAGCAAAGGGTACCATTTTTGCACCCATAGCTTCATGAAAACTTGTAAAAGCTGTACTTTTCATTCTTATATATTTTTAAAATGATTTAAAGTAAATTTTTGCAAAAGTAAAAAATAGTATCATATAATGTTTTATTCGATAAGAAAACTATACGAAACGGATTATATCTCCAATAAAAAATAAATCGTTGTGGTGACTGAGCAGAATCGAAACCAGATTATGATTGAAAATCAAAGGGCGTTTCGGCTACGCTAAACACACTTTTACCCTCTTTCGTAAATCATAAATGAGTAGGTAAAATCATTTTGTGGATCATCATTTACATCCTCACTATATGTGAGTTTCCAATCACTAAAATCAACTTTAAAGAAAATATCCGCATCAAAATCTTTATGCACACGGGTTAAATAAAATTTATTGGCTAAAGGAAGAAATTGTTTATAAATTGAACCTCCGCCAATGATAAAACTTTCTTCGGTTTCGCTGCACAATGCTACGGCTTCATCGATCGAAAAAACGGTTGTACAACCTTCAAAATTATCTTTTGGATCGTCTGTAATAACAATATTTTTGCGATTTGGAAGTGGTCCGTTTGGTAGAGACTCCAAGGTTTTTTTACCCATAATAACCTGATGTCCCTGAGTTTTTTCTTTAAACCATTTAAAATCCTTAGAAATTCGCCAAAGCAGGTCGTTATTCTTTCCAATGGCATGGTTTTGAGCAATAGCTACTATGATAGATATTTTTTTCATTTAATAAGTTGGTAGATTAGTAAAATAGTAAATTGGTTTATTCGAATATATGAGAATTAGATTTTTTGATTTATCTGCTTAGAAATATACGCAATATATGAATTAAGTTTTTTGTGAAGCAGTTCAAGTTCTGAATATAATATTTGGTATTCATTCTCACTCATGATATCTCTTTTTAATGCTTTTAACAACCACGTCTTTGTTTCAAATAAAGACCCTCTGGCATAATAGCAAAATTGTTTGTTCTCTTTAAACGAATATCTTCCGTATCCTTCAGAGATATTTGCGCCTATTGAATCAACTGATCTAATAACTTGATAACCTATTGTATTGAGATTAATGCGTTCCCACTTTGAAGCAATCTGACAAACCTTTTCAGCAATATCAATTGCCAAATTATAAATTTCTAAGTCTTCAATTTTTGGATAACTCATAAAACTATACAAATTTACTAATTCACCAATTTACCATTAAACAGATATCACCCCCTTAATCGTCGGATGTGCTTGATAATTCACTAATTCAAAATCCTCATATTTAAAATTAAAAATATTTTTACTAGCTGGATTCATCTTCATTTGAGGCAAAGGATAAAACTCACGACTTAATTGCAATTTCACCTGATTCATATGATTCAAATAAATATGAGCATCACCAAAAGTGTGAACAAATTCGCCTGCTTCCAAATCGCAAACCTGAGCAATCATCATGGTAAATAATGCATAGGATGCAATATTAAAAGGCACGCCCAAAAAAATATCTGCACTGCGCTGATAGAGTTGACAGCTTAATTTCCCATCAGCAACATAAAACTGAAACCAAGCATGGCATGGAGGCAAAGCAGCTTTACCGTTGGCTACATTTTCGTCAAACGATTTTGAGGTATCAGGAAGCACACTGGGATTCCATGCGGCAATAATATGCCGGCGACTGTCCGGATTGGTTTTTATTTGCTCAATCAATTCACTAACCTGATCAATTCCTTCGCTATTCCAATTCCGCCATTGATGGCCATAAACCGGTCCCAAGTCACCATTTTCATCAGCCCAATCATTCCAAATATTTACTTTATTATCTTTTAAATACTTAATATTCGTATCACCTTTTAAAAACCACAACAGTTCATGAATAATAGATCGTAGATGTAGTTTTTTCGTAGTCATTAAAGGGAATCCCTCCGAAAGATCAAAACGCATTTGATAGCCAAAAACACTCATGGTTCCGGTTCCGGTGCGATCCGATTTTCGAACTCCCTTTTCCAGTACAGACCTAAGTAGGTCATGGTATTGTTTCATAGAAAATTAGCTTCAATTTAGAATGTAGAATATAGAAATTTACTTCTACATTTAGAGTTCTACATTTTACATTCTACATCATTTTTTTTCTAGTTTTGACTGAACTGTTTTAATACTTTTTGCAAAAATTGCAATTAATTCGTTACACTCTTTTAAGTCATTTTCAATCTCAGTTGTTATCTTTCCTAAAGGTTTTCGGATGATTATCAGCAAACA
>JAOZQX010000287.1 GCA_029931995.1 Bacteroidales bacterium | reverse complement strand
AAATGTTGATTTTGAAAAATCCGATCCTTATGACAGCAGTGATTATTCGGCTATTAACCCCGAATATATTCATCAGGCAATTAAAGAACTACCCGAAGGATCCCGAGTAATATTTAATTTGTTTGCTTTGGAAGGATATAAGCACAAAGAAATAAGTGAAATGCTGGAAATTTCTGAGTCGACATCAAAATCCCAATTTTTTAGGGCGCGATCTATTTTAATGAATAAACTAAGTGTAACGGTCAATGAAAACTAATTTTGAAGATTATTTAAAAAACAACAGAGTTTCTTTGGATGTAGAAGAGCCTGATGATGATTTCATTTGGTCGGGCATTCAAACTGAGCTCAAGCCAAGGCGTAGCTTTCATTTAATAAGCTGGAAAGTAGCAGCCATTATTTTGTTGGCTTTGGTAAGTGGTTTTGTACTGAATTCGGTTTTAAACCCTACTCCCAAAGTTGTGCAAATGACATTGGCTGATGTTTCTCCTGAATATGCAAAACAAGAACAATTTTATCAGGCCTCCATTCAGGAAAAATGGGATCAGATTGAAGGAGAAGGTTTCAAGCGTGCCGATTATGCTGATATTTTCAAAGAAATGGATCAATTGGAAGAAATAAAAGCTGAAAGTTTACAAGATATGATGGAGCTTGGTGGGAATCCACGATTGGTTAAAACATTGTTTGAGTATTACGAAATTAAAATTCGTTTACTTGAAATTATGTTAGCCGAAATTGATAAAAATAAAAATGACAAAATTAAAACTCAAAACGATGAAAAATATTTCTAAAAAAATAATTCACCTTTTAATTTTTACTTTCTTGTTGAGTGCTACAGCAAGCGCACGAACATATGAAAAAGAAGGAACCATAGAGCGGAAATTTGATATTAAAAAGAACACCCGTATTGAATTTACAAATAAGAATAGTGACTTGCAGATTCATACATGGAATAAGCAAGCTGTAAAATTGGAATGCTATTATAAAATTCGTTCCAATAATGAAGAAGATATTGAAACCGTTCTGGAAGCACTAGAGCAGTTAGGTGTTATGCAATCATCTTCTACCTTAAGTATTAAAACAAGCATTTTTTCTAATGTGCATTCCGTTGTTTTCTCAGGAGTCATCAATAAAATTGTTGCAACCTTGTCGGATGGTCCGGTAGTGAATTTGAAAGGGTTTAAGGTGGAGTACGTACTTACTCTTCCTGATAATCACGATTTCTTGTTAAAACAAAAATATTCAGATGTTAATATGTCTAATTATGCCGGAAATCTGGAATTGGATTTATATGATGTAGATTTTAGAGGTGGAAAACTACCCAATACTACAAGCTTGAAAGCCAAATATTCTAGTTTTTATTTGGGTTCTTTGGGCGATTGCGTAGTTGATATTTATGATACTGATGTTGAAGTTGAATCGATGGGTGATTTAGATCTGAAATCAAAATATTCAAAATTTGAAGCAGGTCATGTAGGTGCGGTTGTGATTGATTCTTACGATGATAAATTTTATTTAACAGAATTAAAATCTATCGAAGGAAATTCGAAATATTCGGATTTTGAAATAGGAAGTATCGAATTTGGAGATTTGGATTTGTACGATTGTGATATCACAGGAAAGAATTGCGGCAAACTTAAAATGGTGGCAAAATATTCAGGTATTATTTTTGACAATATTGACATATTTGAATTCCCCTCTTGTTATGATAACAAAGTTACAGCAAACTATGTTGGTGAGTTTTCAACCATTTCTAAATACACCGAATTTGAATTTGGCCGAATTGCTGGTATGATTGATTTTGAAACTTACGATGACAAATTACTTGTTGAAAGAATTGATGAGGATTTTTATTTTATAAATATTAATGGGAAATACGCCAAGGTAGAACTAAACTTTTCTGGGAGTCCACAATATTTCTTGGATGTAGATTTTAAATATACCAAACATGACCTGCCAGATGACGTCCTCTTCTCGAACCTTGAAACAAAAAGCAGTAAATTCATAGCATCTGGAAGAACGGAAGGTTTACGAAAAGCAGATGAGGTTAAAATAAGTAAGGATGATGCAGGAATTCGAAAAGCAAATATTGGTAAAATAACTATTGAACAATACGATGGAACTTTAACGATCAAGCATTAAATTATAAATGCAATATTTAAGAGCCGGGTGATGAAAATTTATCCGGCTTTTTATTTGGGAGCAGTCCTGATCAGTATAATACCAACAATACTGAAAAGTATGATGGGCACCCAAGCTGCAAATAGTGGAGGCAGATTTCCTATTGTTGCAAATACAGTTGAAATTTGCATGAAAAGAATAAAAGAAAATGCAATCCCTAATCCCAATCCCAGGTGCATTCCAATGCCTCCGCGAATTTTCCGGTTTGATAAAGCAAAACCAATTAAGGTCATAGCAACAGTGGCAAAAGGAGAGGCTAAACGTTTTCCTTTTTCAACCTCGTAAAATTTTAAATTCTCTGATCCTTTAAGCCGCTCATAATCGATACGTTCATTTAACTCATAAAAGTTCATAACCTCAAAATCTTCCTTCAGAGTATACAAGTCGGCGGGTGCCAGTGCAAGTGTTGTGTCCAGCACATCTCCCATAATAAGTTTTTCATTTATTCCATCCATTTCTCGTATGTAATAATTCTTGATTTGCCAGGTTTCAGTTTCTTTTTGCCAACGAAGTTGTTCTCCACTTAACTTGTAAGTTAATTCTTCACCTTTGAATTTTTCTATAGTAAACCTTCGGCCAAATCCATTGCTGATATTATAATTTTCAACATAAATAAAAACTCCGGTTTGTATTTGCAAATGGATATTTCGATCTTTATTTTTTTCTAATTTTTCTAAATAGGTTCCTTTAAACTCTCGTCGTTTTTCGTTTGCAACAGGAATCATAAAATTAACAAGGTAAAAAGATATTACAGCAAGAAAAGTGGCTGCTATTAAATAAGGCCTGAGCAAACGATAGAAACTTG
>JAOZQX010000286.1:2596-3012 GCA_029931995.1 Bacteroidales bacterium | reverse complement strand
CTCAATAATCCAAAATAAATTTTACTTATAATAACTTAAATCCTTAAAATTCGTTTTATCTTCTAAAACCTCGATGGCTTTTTTATAGCCTTCATCTATTGCCGACATAACTAAGAAATATCCATCCATTGTCCACAAATTTCGAGATATCAATCCTTTTACAGAATACACAATCTGATCGTGCGATTTCTCGAATCCTTCTTCATCATACTCAACACCCTGTTTGGTTCCAAACTGAATAAAGTCCTGAATAATCTTATCCGTCATCTCAAAATTTGCATTAAAATCTTTAAAGTCTTTATACTTTGAAAGCAACAATTCTCTTTTATCTTTCATGTAATTAATGGTGAAATCGTTAAATACACGTTTACGGATTAAGTCAGAATAATAAACCGAATAATGGGTCGAATCCCAGA
>JAOZQX010000286.1:0-2586 GCA_029931995.1 Bacteroidales bacterium | reverse complement strand
CCATAAACTACACGGTTTCCAGGAGTAATGTATTTAAGCGAATCGGGGAACTGAATGCTATCAGGATGAATCAATTCTCCATGGCGCAAGCGATTATATATATCGCTATAATAATCTTCTAAACCGGTATCGTAAGGTTTTTGTATTGAACGTCCGGTAGGAGTATAATATCTCGCAACCGTTAATCTTAAAGCCGAACCATCAGGCAACATGAATGGGTTTTGCACCAATCCTTTACCAAACGAACGACGACCAATAATCAAACCCCTATCCCAATCCTGAACAGCTCCAGCCAATATTTCGCTCGAAGAAGCAGAACCTTCGTCAATCAGAACTACAACATCCCCTTCTTCAAAATTACCAATACTTGTAGCATTAAAATCATCTTTCTTAGAATGTACACCTTCGGTATAAACAATTAATTTACCATTGGGCAATAAATCATCTGAAATTTGGATAGCTGGCTGCATCACTCCTCCTGAATTACCCCTCAAATCAAGGATAAGACTTTTCATTCCCTCAGACTTCAAACGGGCTATAGATTTATTATATTCATCATATGTTGTTAAAGAAAAACGGTTCAAACGAATATATCCAATTTCATCTGTCGCCATAAATGTAGCATCAATGCTGTTCATCGGAATTTTATCACGAATAATCTCAAAGTCGATTAATTTATCCCAACCTTCGCGATAAATTTTAACATTTACTTTTGTTCCTTTGGGACCTTTTAAATGATCATAAACAAACTTATTGGTCATATGATCGCCATATGACTTCTCTCCATCAATCTCCACAATTTTATCGCCTGCACGAATCCCAACTTTCTCAGATGGCCCCCCGGGTATTGGGGCAATCACGTACAAAGTATCATTAAATAATTGGAACGAGACTCCTATACCTTCAAAACTCCCAATTATGGGTTCATTGGCTTCTTGCAAATCTTCTTTTGAAATGTAATACGAATGGGGATCTAACTCTTTCAGCGTTTCAATAATCGCATTTTCAATTAGTTGAGTGTTATTAACAGTATCCACATACATATAATGAATAACTTGCAATGCATATGCTATCTTATTCAATTGCTGATTTAGCTCCTCATCCGCATTTGATTTTTTTTGTCCAAAAAGGGTAGCAGAAAAAATAATAGCGAATGCCAACAAAGCTGTTTTAAGTCTCAAAATCCTCATAATAATATTTCTTAAGAATAATATTCAAAGTTAAAAATAAGAGCGAATAGCTGTAAAATCCCCTAAACAAATAAACGTTAAATTTTGTTAATTCCAGAGAAGACTAATATTCCAGAAGTTGTTTTGCTGCATTAAAAATTTTATCATTATTTGGCAATACGGCTTTTTCAAGTATCCGATTAAATCCGACCGGAGTAAATGTTGAGCCCACTCTACGAACTGGTGCATCCAAGGCTTCAAAAGCTTCATCGGTAATCATTGCAGCAATTTCAGAACCAAAGCCAGAGTACACCTTGTCTTCGTGTACAATTAACACTCTGCTGGTTTTTCTTACCGATTTCAAAATTGTTTTTTTATCCAAAGGAATAAGTGAACGAAGGTCAATTACTTCAACACTCTTAGCTACGTCTTTTTGTATTTTTTCAGCAACCTCAACACACATTGGCGTAGTATTGCCATAAGTAACGATTGTTAAATCTGTTCCTTTGGTGCGAATTCTGGCTTTACCAAAAGGCACTTCAAAATCATCGGGTACAGGAGCTTCCGCAGCGGGATCATTATAAAGTGCTTTAGGTTCTAAAAAAAGAGTTGGTCCTTTGGAGCGCAAACTACTTCGCAACAATCCGGCAGCATCGTCAGCCGAAGATGGATAAACTACCCTGATTCCGGGAAAAGTTGTTAAAGCTCCTTCAATATTTTGAGAGTGATACAAGCCACCACCTATGTATCCACCCGAAGCTAAACGAATTGTAACATTTGGGGCAAACTTTCCATTGCTTCGCCAATAATCATGTGTTAGCTCAACAAATTGCTCCATGGCAGGCCAAAAATAATCAGCAAATTCTGCACCCTCAACTACAATGCGAATTTTCTCATCAAAACGGCTCATTCCATTGGCAGTTCCAACAATATAATCTTCGGCAATGGGGGCATTAAAAACACGCTTTTTTCCAAACTCCTGCTGCATTCCTTTACTCACATTGAAGATACCGCCTTTATCTTTATTCGCCATATCCTGTCCCCAAATAAAAGTGTCGGGATTATGACGAAATTCGGCCTTTAAAGTTTCATTTAATGCTTCTATTAATCGTTTTGGCTTGCCCTTCCCTTTCGTTAAACCTTCGGGATATTTTTTAGAAATATAAGGTTCGGGAATCACAAAATCATGAATTGATTTCGGGTCAGGATCGGGAGCAACTATTACTTTTTTATGTGCAGCCGAAACCTCTTTTTTAACTTCTACATCAATAACATCTAACTCTGCCTCCGTAAAGATTTTTGAATACAGCAATCGTCTGCGAAAACGTTTTAATGGGTCTTGGCCTTTTACATCCAATAATTCATATTGATCGCGGTAGAGTTCGTGTTTATCAGAATTTGAATGAGAGCCAATTCT
>JAOZQX010000285.1 GCA_029931995.1 Bacteroidales bacterium | reverse complement strand
TTTTCAACGAAAACAATGGTTCCTTTTCTTTTTTCACTTCACTCATCGCTTAATTGCGTTTATTGATATATGGAACATAATTTTCTAAACAATTGGCAAGCATATCGCTTACAGCATTACTGGTAATTGTACCACCCGAAATAGCATCTACACCATGTATATGCATATTGGCAGGTAACGTAACAACACCACCTTTTACAACTTTCACAGATTGGAATTTGCTATCTTTAAAAACTTCTTTGTTGACAAATTGTGCCTGAAATATTCTAGTGTCAATTTCGGCTCCCAAGCCCGGGGTTTCACCTTTGTGACCAAAGGTTACTCCAACTACAGTACTAAAGTTTTCTTGAACGGCAATATTGCCCCAGATAGAACCCCAAAGACCAGCTCCGTATAATGGAATAATATAAGTTTTTACACCATTGGATTCAGCAATTAACAAAGGGATATTGAACTCAAGGCCTTTACTTTTTTTGTATAATTCCTTTTTCAGATCAAGATTAAAAGCACTAATATCACCTTTTTCAAATTCACCATCTGAAAATATGCTCACAACCTCACCATTATTATTGATAACTATTTCCTGGGTAATATTTTTATTGTAAAGTTGAATGGCATTCTCGGTAGTTGCTTCAATATTTGCTGAAGCAAGAATCCCTTTCATTTTATCGATCCGGATATTTTCATCCTGATAAGGCTTTAGGAACATTGCAGCCGATGATAGAATAGCGGCAACAATGATCACCATCACACTTGCATATCGAAAAATATAAAAATTACTATACATAATTTTCTGCTTTTATATTGTAAAAATTAAGCTTTCGCTCGTTTAAGTCTTTTCTTTACGTTTCCTTGCACCACATAATGGTCGATTAATGGAGCAAATACGTTCATTAATAATATAGCTAGCATCATTCCTTCGGGATAGGCCGGATTGAATACACGAATTAATACTGCAATAATTCCTATCAGGAATCCATAAATGTATTTTCCTTTGTTGGTTTGAGATGCGGTTACCGGATCGGTTGCCATAAACACAGCTCCAAATGCAAACCCTCCCATAATTAAATGATAATAAGCAGGGATTTTTCCCATGTAGTCTGTTGCTCCCCACAGATTGAATAAGCCACCCATCACCAATGCTCCAACAATGGTTGAGAATAAAATACGCCAGCTTGCAATTCCCGTTCCTAAAAGGATGAGTGCACCCACAATAATTAGTAAAGTAGAAGTTTCGCCGATAGAGCCGGGAATTGTTCCAATGAACATTTCCAGTGGACTTGGCAAACTGTCTATATTCCCAACTAGGGCATCACCTAAAGGTGTAGCTCCTGAAAAAGCATCGGCTTTATCAGAAATCCAAACCTTATCGCCCGACATATCTGTTGGATAGGCGAAAAATAAAAATGCTCTTGCTGTTAATGCAGGATTCAAAATATTCATTCCGGTTCCTCCAAAAACTTCCTTACCAATAATTACCGCAAAGGCTGTTGCAACAGCAACCATCCACAATGGAATATCCGGTGGGAGAAGTAATGGAATTAACATACCCGAAACGAAGAATCCTTCGTTTACTTCGTGGCCACGTTTTTGGGCAAAAATAATTTCGATACCCAAACCTACCACATAGGTTACAATAATTATGGGTAATACTTTCAAGAAACCATACCAAAAGGTTTCCCAAAACTCGACCATTTCGCCCTGCGATAAGAAATGCAATCGCCCTACGTTCCACATTCCAAAAAGCATAACGGGAACTAATGCCAATACAACCCAAATCATGGTTCTTTTCATGTCTACGCCATCACGAATATGACTTCCTTTTGTTGTTACCTTATCGGATACAAAAAAGAGTGTTTCAACAGCATCGAAAGTAGAATGAAACATTTCGAACTTTCCGCCTTTTTGAACATGCGGTTTAATGTTGTCTAATATTTTTCTAATTGCTTTCATTAACTATATATAATGATTTACACTTATTTAGCTCATTTCTTTTCTCATCAGATCTAATCCTTTACGGATAACCTCCTGAATATTAATTTTCGAAGTATCGATGTATTCACAAAGGGCAAAATCTTCTTCATCCACTTCGTAAATACCTAAGTTTTCCATGGCATCGATATCCTCTATCATACACGCTTTGATGAGTTGAATTGGATAAATATCCATTGGAAATACTTTTTCAAACTGACCAGTTACAACAATCGCACGCTCGCCACCATTCAAATTAGTATTTAAACTATATTTCTTTTTCGGCATTAACCAAGAAAGTGCTGTACGGTAGAAACTGTGTTTTTTGAAACTTGGGAACATCCAGCCAAGAAATTCATATTGATCGCCTTCGGGGATAACTGTTATTTGCGAGTGATAAAAACCAAGATATCCGGTGCTTTCAATTTTTTCGCCAGTCAACACATTACCACTGATTACTCTTTTATTAACTTCCGACACATTGTTTTCAAGCAATGGTTCAACCGAAGTACCCATCAGCATTTTATAATACCTGGGGCTTTTTACTTCCGAACCGCAAATTGCTACAATACGCTGAGCATTGAATCTGCCTTCTTTAAATAAACGCCCAATTGTTATAACATCCTGCGGATACAAATACCAAACAACGTCGCCTTTATTAATTGGATCAACGGCATGAATTTGTGTTCCAAGATTCCCTGCGGGATGCGGACCGGAAAATTCATTGATTTGAACATTTTTTGAATTGGCAAATACTTTGGAAAAAGTGTTTACACTCACATTTAAATGAACTTTGCCAGTTGTTAACTTTGCAATGGCATCCAAACCTATTTGAAATTCTTCGCCATATCCATGTACGAGTAAATCATCGTCTGGTGCTAAAGGGTTGCTGTCAAATGCCGAGATATGAATTGCCTTCGGATCGTGATCAGGATTGGCAATCACTGAATAAGGGCGCTGACGAATAAATGGCCAGATACCACTTTTTAATAATTTCTCAACGATTTTTTCACGGCTTAATTTGCTCGGGTCAGCTGCTCCAAATTTT
>JAOZQX010000284.1 GCA_029931995.1 Bacteroidales bacterium | reverse complement strand
CCCAACCCCTCAGCCTTCACAGAATCGGAAATTGAAGTGCTACGGAAATGGGTATTTAAAGGGGGAAGTTTGTTTTTAATTGCCGATCATATGCCACTGGCAGGTGCAGCAACAGATCTTGCCAAAGCATTTGAATTTGAATTCACCAATGGATTTGTATTTCATACTGAGGCAAGGGGCCCTGCCTATTTTAATCTTAAAGAAAAAACACTTTCCGAAAGCATCATCACAAAGGGAAGGAATTCAACAGAAAGTGTGGAGCAAATAGCAACATTTACCGGACAGGCTTTCAAAATACCGGAGGATGCCACACCCATTTTGACTTTTGGTGAGAATTTCGTGAATCTGCTTCCAGATACAGCTTGGGTTTTTGATGATAAAACAACTAGATACGATGTAGAGGGATGGTCGCAAGGAGCTTACAAAAAATACGGAAAGGGAAGAATAGTACTGTTTGGTGAAGCAGCAATGTTTACCGCCCAGTTAGCAGGCCCCCAAAAGTTTAGGGCAGGAATGAATAATGAGGCAGCTCCTGAAAACTACAAATTATTGCTAAACATCATTCACTGGCTGGATGGGAAACTTGAATAAAAGTATTGCAAATAAGCCCTCAAAATAATTATCCATAATTTAATTCCTCAAATGTAATTTGCATGTAGTTGTTGAGTACTTTTGCAAAAAATTTAGAAAAGCTCAATAACATTATGGATATTAGAAATATAGCAATTATTGCTCACGTAGATCATGGTAAAACTACCATGGTCGATCGTATTTTGCATCAGGTAAAATTATTCAGGGATAATCAGGAGGTAGAAGATTTGATACTGGATTCGAACGATCTGGAACGCGAGAGAGGAATTACCATCTTATCAAAAAACGTATCCGTAAGATATAAGGGCGCAAAAATCAATATTATTGATACCCCCGGCCACTCCGATTTTGGCGGTGAAGTAGAGCGTGTGTTGAATATGGCCGATGGCGTACTTTTATTGGTGGATGCTTTTGAAGGACCGATGCCACAAACCCGTTTTGTTTTACAAAAAGCATTGGAGCTGGGCTTAAAACCCATAGTGGTGGTCAACAAAGTGGATAAACCAAATTGCAACCCTGAGGAAGTAAACGAGAAAGTTTTTGATTTAATGTTTTCGCTGGATGCCACCGAAGAACAATTAAGCTTCCCTACGGTTTATGGTTCATCAAAACAAGGATGGATGGGTCCCGACTGGCAAACACCAACTACGGATGTTACCTATTTGCTCGACACTATTATTGATTATTTCGAACCTCCAAAAGATAACCCGGGAACGCTGCAATTACAAATCAGCTCCTTGGATTACTCCTCCTACACAGGAAGAATTGCGGTAGGAAGAATTCATCGCGGGAGCATTAAAATGGGCGACCATGTTTCGGTTGTTCAACGAAACGGAATCATAAATAAATCGGTTGTAAAAGAACTGTACCGTTTTGAAGGTTTAGGAAAAGAAAAAACAAAAGAAGAAGTTAAGTCGGGCGAGATTGTAGCCGTAATGGGATTAGAAAATTTTGATATTGGCGATACCATTTCCGATATAGAAGAACCGCAAGCCTTAAAACCCATTGCCATTGATGAACCTGCAATGAGTATGTTATTCACCATTAATAATTCTCCGTTTTTTGGTAAAGAAGGGAAATACGTTACTTCCAGACATATTAGAGACCGTTTGATTAAAGAAACAGAAAAAAACTTGGCACTAAGAGTTGAAGATACTGATTCGGCAGATAAATGGTTGGTTTATGGCAGAGGCATTCTTCATTTATCAATCCTGATAGAGACGATGCGTAGAGAAGGTTATGAATTTCAGTTAGGTCAGCCAAAAGTGGTTATTAAAGAAATTGATGGTTTTAAACACGAACCTGTAGAACTACTAAATATAAATGTTGCAGAAGAATTTTCGGGAAAAGTTATTGAAATCGTAACCAAACGTAAAGGAGATATTCTGAACATCGAAACCAAAAATGATAGAATTAACCTTGAATTTAAAATATCTGCACGAGGCTTGATCGGATTGACCAATCCGGTACTAACAGCCACCGAAGGTGAAGCTGTGATTTCGCACCGATTTAAAGGCTACGAACCCTGGAAAGGCGACATTATTGGAAAACGTAATGGTGCTTTAATTGCTATGGAAACAGGAACTTCTATCGCTTATTCTATTGATAAATTACAGGATCGTGGTAAATTTTTCATTGATCCTAACCAAGATATTTATGCCGGTCAGGTGATTGGCGAGAGTACCCGTTACGAAGACATTGTAATTAATGTAATCAAGACCAAGAAACTTTCAAATATGCGGGCCTCGGGTTCAGATGACAAAGTAACAATTGCTCCGGCTATTAAGTTTTCGTTGGAAGAAGCTATTGAATATATTGGTGTTGACGAATACGTAGAAGTAACGCCAAATTCTATTCGCTTACGAAAAATATTACTTAACGAACTTGACCGGAAACGGCAAAAAAAATCAGGGAACTAAAAATCAAATAGTTTCTATTACTTTCAATTTGACTAATTTGTTTTTAACTTAGTTGTTCAATTCAAACCTAAGTAAAAATGAAAAAGTCGATCTTTCTTGGAGTCCTCAGTTTCTTGATTTTGGGTTGTACAAACGCTCCCAAATATTCCAAAACAAGCTACAAGCAAAGCATTGCTAACATAATTGATAGCTTGGTTTCTGAAAATAATATTCCCGGTTTAAATTTCTCCATTATTTATAAAAGTGGGAAACAGCAAAACTATTCATCCGGTTATGCCAATATGGAGAAAAAAATAAAAATGATTGGCAAATATGTGATGTTTTCCGGAAGTATTGGAAAGACTTACGCTGTAGCAATCATCATGCAATTAGTAGATGAAGGAAAAATTGATTTAGAAAATAAAATAATCGATTATTTTCCTGAAAATGAATGGTTAAAATTGCTGCCAAATATTGAAGATATCACGGTACAAATGCTCTTGGAGCATAGCAGTGGCTTAAGCCGCTACGTTCTTAC
>JAOZQX010000283.1 GCA_029931995.1 Bacteroidales bacterium | reverse complement strand
TCTTAAACTAAACGCAAAATTTGATAAAGTACCATTGGATACAGTGCTCGAATCAATTTGTTTAGCTTTTAATTTGGAACACAAACAAATAGATAAGGAAATTCAAATAATTAGAAAAACTGAATAGTTTGCGAAGATATTTTTTCAATATCACATTTCTTATAATTATTACTTCCAGCTCATTTGCACAAGGAAATGAGGTATTATATGCTCCTTTGAGTCTTGAATTCAAGAATATTCCTGTTGATTCGGCTCTTAGCTTAATTGAAAAAGATATTGAATATTTTTTCATCTACAATACTGATCTTGTAGGAAACAAGCCACACGTAAGTGCACAATTTATAAACTATCCTTTATCTGTTATTTTAGATAGTTTATTTAACAACCCCATCCTTGAATATAAAATTCTTCAGAAACAAATCGTAATATTCAAAAACAGAACGAAAGAAAATATCATTGCAAATAAGCCGACACCTAAAAAATTTAAAACGATAAATGGTATAATACTAGACGATAATGATAATTCAACTTTACCTTTTTCAACAGTCAGTATCCTAAATAAAAGTGTAGGAACTGTAAGCAATTTAGATGGAGAGTTTAGTTTTAGAATTAAAGAAGATTATTTTAACGACACACTAGCAATTTCGCACCTTGGTTATGAACCATTAATTTTAAATATTTCTGACACAGACACAAATACTAGATTTAAGCTCTTACCAAAAACAATTTCTTTACAAGAAATTTTTATACGATGGACAGATCCAAAAGAATTACTTATAAAAGCCTTAAAATCCGTAAAGGAGAACTATGCTGATAATCCTGCTCAATTAAGAGCATTCTACAGAGAAAGCCTGCAACGGAATAATAAATACATGATATATACAGAAGGCTTGCTCGACATATATAAAAGTGCCTATCGTCCAACCCTATTCAAAGATCAAGCGAAATTATTACAATTAAGGAAATTTACAAATATTGAAACAAATGATACGATCCTAATTAAACTTCAAGGTGGAATTGAAGCAAGTTTAACTCTTGATCTATTAAGGCAGCCACTCAATTTTATTTCATTGAGCGAATTAAATAAGTATGATTATTACTATGAAGGAGTTGAGAGTATAAATGATGTAAGTGTACATAAAATAAAATTCGAACCAAGTTTAAGTAACTACAGTAAGGATTACACCGGCTCTATCTATATTGACACTGAGTCATTTGCAGTAACAAACATTCAATTTAGTCTTATAAAACAAAGTGCAAGGAAGTTGGACAGAAATTTCGTTCTTAAATCAAAGCCTGGAATAAAGGTTTTACCAAAAACAATTTCGTATAATATCTCATATAAAAAAATTGGCGGAAAGTATTACGTTAATCATATTGCCGGAGATATGTTATTAAAAGTTAAGCGTAAGAGAAAATTGCTATCATCCAAATATAAAATACATTTCGAGATGATTACTACAGATATAACTACAACTGACATCCAAAAATTCAGAAGAAAGGAGAGAGTAAGATCACGGCAAATACTGACCGATTTAAGAACTTCATACCTAGAAGATTTAAATAAATACTGGGGAATTGATAATTTTATTTTACCTGAAACTGATTTACTAAAAGCCTTAGATAAATTTAATATCGAAGAGCTTACTTACTTGGAAAACGAAGAATCTCCAAAATAAAAGAGCAGAACAAAAGTTAACAATCGTTACAATTGAAACCCTTTTCATATTGATGCATTGCACGCATACTCATACCCATATTCGAGAAACCACCATCATTGAAAAGATTTTGCATAGTAACCTTGCGTGTCAAATCAGAAAATAAGGTGACACAATAATCAGCACACTCTAATGCAGTGGCATTACCCAAAGGCGACATCCGCTCGGTAAAATCCATCAATCCTTCCAAATCCCGAATACCGCTCCCGGCTGTTGTTGGAGTTGGCGATTGCGAGATCGTATTAATACGAATTTTCTTTTCTCGCCCATAAATATATCCAAAACTTCGAGCTATTGATTCAAGTAAAGCTTTTGCATCAGCCATATCATTATAACCAAAAAGTGTACGCTGAGCAGCAATATATGAGAGCGCAACAACCGATCCCCAATCATTTATAGCATCGAGCTTAAAAGCAGTTTGTAGAACTTTGTGAAAAGAAACGGCAGAAATATCGAGTGTTTTTTGAAGAAAATTATAATCCAAATCGCTATATATCCTTTTCTTCCGAACATTTAATGACATCCCGATTGAGTGCAAAATAAAATCGACTTTACCTCCCAAATGATCCATTGATTTTTCAATCAACTCTGTTAAATCTTTTTGATTGGTGGCATCGGCAGGAATTACTATTGAATTTGTTTTCTCTGCCAATTCACTAATTGTTCCAAATCGGATGGAGGTTGGGGTATTAGTCAATGTAAATGAAGCACCTTCTTCATGAGCTCTTTCAGCTATTTTCCAAGCAATTGACTTATTATCTAATGCTCCAAAAATAATTCCTTTTTTCCCTTTAAGTAAGTTGTAAGACATAGTTTTTTAATTAGTATAAAATGTTAGTAATAGACAAAAATAACAATTTATTTATAATGAATAAAAATAATAAGGTCAATTTAAAATACAATCTTAATTGGAAAGAAGGATTTTTGCATTTTCCATAGCAATATCCGTAACCTCTGCCCCACTCATCATTTTTGCAATTTCAATAATTCTTTCGTCAGTGGAAAGCTTTTCAATGATGGATTGGGTTGATTCGCCGAGATTATCCTTAAAAACTCTAAGATGCACATCACCTTTACCAGCAATTTGAGGCAAATGAGTAATGGTTATAACTTGCATTTCGTTAGACATTCCGGATAATATTTCGCCAACTTTTGCTGCTACTTCACCCGAAACTCCCATATCGATCTCATCAAAAATAATGGTTGGCAACAATTGTTTCCCCGATATCATCGACTTAATAGCCAACATTAAACGAGACAACTCTCCACCTGATGCAATGCGACTAATTTCATTTAAGGCTGTTCCTTTATTTGCAA
>JAOZQX010000282.1 GCA_029931995.1 Bacteroidales bacterium | reverse complement strand
TGAATAAATCTTCAAGTAGGCTGCGTGCCGATGTGCTTAATCCGTCGGGTATCATGGATGCTTCATCAACAATGAATAATGTGTTTTTGTATTTATTTTTTTTTAGCACCATTTTGAAGTTTCCGTTTTGGTCGGCAGTAACAAAATAGATAAAGCGATGAATTGTATGGGCTTGTTTCCCTGAATAGGAGGCCAAAACTTTTGCGGCTCTACCTGTTGGTGCAAGTAACACACTTCGTTTTTTAAAAGAGGGTAATATATTTACCAATGCGCTCACTAAAGTTGTTTTTCCAGTTCCCGCATAACCTTTTAATAAGAATAAGCCTGTTGAGTCTTCATCTAAAATAAAGGAAGATAATTGTTCAATA
This sequence comes from Bacteroidales bacterium, assembly GCA_029931995.1. Classification (GTDB taxonomy): domain Bacteria; phylum Bacteroidota; class Bacteroidia; order Bacteroidales. The sequence goes on along the minus strand of JAOZQX010000282.1, from coordinate 2,667 downwards.
AGTTGGTGTTGGCCCATTGTGGGCTTGTAAGGGAATTGTTTTTTAAACTGAGTAATTAAGGTAGTAAGATTCATTTAAGAATGAATTGAGATGTTTAAAAAGGGTATCCAATCCCAAAGTTCCAAACAATTTTATTTATTCTGGTATCTTTCAACACCCAACGATTAGCTTCGGCTTGTGCAGGATCTCTTAATCGGATGGCTCCATCAATTCGAAAAACAAAAAAACGAAAATCGAAACGGAAGCCCAAACCTGTGTCCATAGCTATTTCTTTCAAAAAGGTGTCTAATTTTAAAGCTCCTTCAGGAATGACATCATTATTTATACGCCATATATTTCCGGCATCCACAAATAAAGCACCTCTTAAAAAGCGGTAAATTGGGAAACGGTATTCAAGATTGAACTCTAATCTTAAATCACCAATTCTGTCAACAATATTGTCGTCAGGAATAGAAGAACCTGGTCCCAATGAGCGAATACTCCAGCCACGCATCCCATTTGCACCACCGGCAAAAAATCCTTTCTCGAAAGGTAAATCTTCTGAATTTCCGTATGGAAAACCAATTCCAAGCATTGTTCGAAGTACTATTCGGCTGTCGGCATTTAAAATTTTATAATACCTAAAATCAATATCGGCTCTTACATATTGTGCATAGCGAATGTTAAATAATGTGTTGTGACCATTGGTTTCGGGAGCTTTAACTAAGGTTTGAATCCCCTTGAGTAAAAAACCTGATGACTCGAAATTAGTACGGATATAAACAAAATCTTTTAGTTTATTTATGTCTTGAGAATTATAAATAAAGCTATATTTTAGCCCTGCAATGAGGTGATCGGTGTATTGGTCTCGAATTCGCTCATTGGTTTCATCCTGAAGAAGCTGCTCGAAACTGCTGGTTGGAAATACTTTAACTGTACTTAATTCAACGGGGGTAAAAACATGTCGAGTTCGTTCATTTTGAGACCAGTTGTACCCAAAAGAAATTTTGGTGATGTAGCGTTTATAATTAGGTCTTTGTTGATAATTTAAACCGGTATTTAACGAAGTGTGTGGTCTGAAATTTTGAGGAAAGGTTTCCTGACCGACAGGAAATAAAAATTTTGGAAATGTTAACCTGATTTCAGCTCCGGTTTCAATGGTGTTGAAAAACAAGAATGTGTTTCCAGCGGTTTCCGTTCCTGAGCTCAGTTGCTGAGCTTCCATAGAAGTGGAAAGTTTTACCTCTAAAATTTCTGCTCCTCTAAAAATATTTTTGTTGCTATAAACTAAATTAGCTCCAATACCAAAATTTCCACCAGAGTTTGTGCCTTCAGCTTCAATAGAATAAGATTGAGTTTTTGCTCTGCTCAGATCAATATAACAGTTTAATAGATTTTTGTTTTCTCCCGAAATAGTATCGCTAACATCATCGAAATAAATATTTGTGTATTTGAAATTTTTTAAATCGGCCAGCCAGCGATAAGTGGTTTTAACATTATTTATCGAAAAATATTCATTGGGCTTGATCAATATAGCTTGAGTAATTGCTTTAGGCTTAATTTTAGGCTCTTCTTTATGCAGAAAATAATAGGTTTGAGCTTCCTTTTTAGTTGTATCACGTTGAACATTAACCAAGAGCGTGTCCATCTTTTCCCGACCTGGATCTAAAAGATTATAATCCGGATTTACAAATACACGGCTGATATTGTAGCGTTTGTGATCTTCTTCGATAAGTTCTGAGCTGTTTATTTGGTTAACTTTTTCGGGGTTTTTAATAATTAGTGTTACATCCAATTCCTTATTGTTGAGCGCACTGTCAATTTCATAATAAATATATTCTTTACTAAAGTTGAAGTAGCCATTGTTTTTCAGATGCTCGGTAATACGGTCGCGCTCGTCATCCATCACAAACGCATTGTAAATGGTTTTTGGATGGATTAATCGTTCATCTAAAATCTCATCGTGTTTTTGTGAAATAACACTGTCTTGAATTCGGTATTCAACATTTCTTATTCTGTAAGGTTCTGCAAGTTCAATACGGTAATATTGGCTAAACTTACGTTTTTTAAATTCTTGTTCAACTCTAATGCTTGAGTTAAAATACCCAGAATTATTTAAATAAATTTGTATTTGTTGTTTGGTGCTTTCAACTATTTGTGGGTCATAAAAAACAGGTGGTTCACCAAAAGAAGAGCGCATCCAATTTCTGAATTTAGTTTCTTTTCTGGCTTCGGCTAATTGGTAGGCATAAAGTTTAAAACGCCAGATGCCCATAAAATTCTTATTAGGCGACTGAGTAATTAAATTTTTTATTTCGTCTTTTCCCAGTTTATGTTTTTCTCCATGAATAACGACTTTATTTTTACTCAAAAGAGGTTTTTGTGTATGTTTATATGTCCCGCAAGCTGATAACAACAGGGCTGTGACCAGAGTAAAGAGATAATATTTAAGGTGTAAAAGCTTCAATTTGTGACGAATTTATGCTAAACAAAAATACAATTAATACAGAATGCATAGAGAAATAATTAGCCAAATTTAATTTGATAAAAAAACCGAAAATAATTTTGCTGTTTTTAAAAAATATAAATTATATTTGCACTCCCTTATAAATAAGGATTGTTCATTACAAATCCGGGCGATTAGCTCAGTTGGTTCAGAGCACCTCGTTTACACCGAGGGGGTCGGGA
>JAOZQX010000015.1:1959-11489 GCA_029931995.1 Bacteroidales bacterium | reverse complement strand
CGCACAAAGCCCCGAAAAAATGAGCTACCAGGCCGTTGTTAGAGACGCTAGTGCAACTCTTATAACAAGTACAAATGTTGGAATGCAAATTAGTATTCTGCAAGGCTCTACTTCAGGAACCGCAGTATATACCGAAACACAAATACCAAGCACCAATATCAATGGCTTGGTAAGTATTGAAATTGGCAACGGAACAATCGTATCCGGCGATTTTACAAGCATTGATTGGGCAAACGGGCCTTATTTCATCAAAATAGAAACCGACCCTAGCGGCGGAACAAATTATAGCATAACAGGCATCAGCCAGTTATTAAGTGTTCCTTATGCCTTGCATGCTAAAACTACCGACAATTATCAGGAAAGCGATCCTGTTTTTGCAGCATCAGTATTGGGTGCAATTACCCAAGCCGATATTAATAGTTGGAGCCAGGCTTTTATTGAAGCCGACCCTGTTTTTGCAGCTTCTATAGCCAGCGAAATTACGGCCGAAAATATTACTCAATGGACCAATAAATTGGATGAATTTATTGAGGCTGACCCGGTATTTGCTGCTTCTATTGCAAATGGAATTAGTGCTACTGACACAGCTTATTGGAACAGTAAACTGGATGAATTTATCGAGAGCGATCCTATATTTGCGGCACATCCTTCGGCCGGTATTACCGCCGAAGACATTGTTAAATGGAAAGCCCTTTTTATTTGGTACACCACCAATGCAAACGGCTATCTGAAAATTGCATCCCCTGCAGGTGGAATTACCGCTGCCGACACTGCTGCTTGGAATAGTAGTGTGGGTGGTAGTGGAGCAACTAAAATTGATGACCTTACCGATGGCAAAGCCGATGGCAATAATCTATTTTTGGGCTCAAGTGCAGGCACTAACAATAATAATCCAAACTATGGTGTTGGCGTTGGAGTAGGTGCATTGCACTCAAATTCTATGGGACAAAGTAATACAGCAATTGGGTATAACGCTTTATTTACAAACATACAAGGACATGCTAACACAGCAACTGGATCTTATGCACTTTATTTTAATATTGGTGGCTACAATACAGCATATGGATACAAATCCCTTAATTCGAATACTACAGGAATTAAAAACGCAGCATATGGAAATTCATCACTTGAACAAAACAAAGCAAATAGTGGTAGTACTGCTTTTGGATTTGGAGCCATGCAGTATGCAGATAACAGAACAACAGGACGAGAGACCTATAATACAGCTGTTGGATATGAGGCTTTAAGAGGAAGTACTACGGCTGCAAACAATACTGGGCGATATAATACAGCTGTAGGACATCAATCTCTTTATTCAAACACAACAGGAACTAATAACACAGCAAATGGGTATAAAACCCTCTACTCAAATACAACAGGCAACCAAAACATTGCAACTGGTACTCAGGCTCTTTATTCCAATACCACTGGAGGAGATAACGTAGCAACAGGAGAGATGTCCCTTTATTATAATACCACAGGCGGAGATAACTCAGCATATGGTAGCAGTTCCCTCTATAAAAACACAACAGGTTCATATAACACAGCAAATGGCTACATGGCTCTTTATTCCAATACTAGTGGATATAATAACACAGCATATGGATATCAATCCCTTTACTCAAATGTTGATGGACGTGATAATTCAGCTAATGGATACAGAGCTCTTTATTCAAATACTAGTGGATTTCATAATACAGCAAATGGTGACAGAACCCTCTATTCAAATACTAGTGGATTTCGTAATACTTCAAATGGAGCTTATTCCCTTTTTGCAAATACAACAGGTGATTATAATACAGCAAATGGGTCTTATTCCTTATACTTAAATGAAGATGGTGGAAAAAACACAGCAAATGGTTACAATGCAGGTTATTCAAACGTTAGCGGCTTACGAAATTTATTCTTAGGTTATGAAGCAGGGTACAACGAAACCGGAAGTGATAAATTATATATCGAAACCTCAAATTCTGCCACTCCCTTAATTTATGGAGATTTTGCAAATGATTCATTACGTGTTAATGGAACGCTAGACATTAAAGAAACCCTAAAAATTGAAGGTGGCAGCCCGGGTACTGGTAAAGTTTTAACCTCTGATGCCAATGGTGTGGCAAGTTGGGAAACTTCTTCTTCAGGTGCATCTGAAATTAATGATTTGGATGATGGTAAAACAGGAACGACTAGTTTGTTTTTGGGTGCAAATGCCGGTGCGAATGGAGTTTCTACAAAAAGTGTTGGAATAGGGAAAGATGTTTTGAAATCAATAACAACAGGAGATGAAAATACTGCCGTTGGATATTCAGCATTAAGCGCAAATACATCAGGTAGTGATAACACTGCTATAGGTAATTCTTCCTTAATATTTAATACAAGCGGTCAGAACAATACAGCAGTCGGAGCAACTGCAATGATAGTTAATACAGAAGGTTACGATAATACAGCCAATGGATATGCATCATTATATTCAAATACATCAGGTCATGATAATACAGCCATTGGTAGTAATTCAATGGGTAAAAACACAACCGGTTTCAATAATACCGCAAGTGGAAAAAGTTCCTTATACAATAATCTTGGAGGAAGGTATAATGTAGCTTCTGGTTATTATTCCCTATACGCAAATACGTCGGGTAATAATAATAGTTCTTATGGTTCTAATGCTTTACGCACTAATACAACAGGTACAGATAATACGGCAATCGGTTATAATGCGCTTTATAAAAATTTATCCAGTGGTTACAATACTGCTATTGGAGGCGATGCACTTTATAATTGTACAAGCCACAGTAATACGGCTGTTGGAAATAATGCCTTAAAAGAAAACACAAGTGGATATACTAATGTTGCTATTGGAAAGGACGCTGGTAATAAGAATACATCAAGTGGAATGAATGTTTTTATCGGTGGCGGGGCAGGATTTAATAACACTACCGTCGGTGGCAATGTTTTTATTGGATTTAATGCCGGTTATAATGAAACCAGTGGTAACAAACTTTATATAGAAAACTCAAACTCTGCTACTCCTCTTATTTATGGGGATTTTGATACAAATAAAGTAACAATTAATGATGTTTTAAAGCTTACGCCTAGAGCTTCGGCTCCATCATCTCCAACTGCCGGAGAAATATACGTAGGTACTGACAACCATATTTACTGTTATTTAGGAGGATCGTGGAAACAGCTGGACAATTAAATTAGTCACTGTAGTGCGAAATTTAAAACTACGTACTGCAAAAGTCATGGTTAATTGTGACTATGCCTTAAAAACCATTTACAATAAGACGAAACTTAGCAAGACTAAAGTTTCTTACTGGCTCGCGTTTTATAAAATGGGATGCCACCCCATTTTGCCGTTAGCCAATTAAGAGTTATTTTAGAGAAATGAATATGATGAGCTCATATAATTTCACTAAGATTTCGCTAAAAGATGATTATGAAGGCAAAGTAATTGCCACGCTGATTAGTGCTAAAGGAAATACAGCCAAACAAAAAACTGTTTTGTATTTACATGGTTTCTCCGATTATTTTTTTCATCCTTTTCTTGGTCAATGGTTTAATGGCCTAAACTATGATTTTTATGCACTGGATCTGCGAAAGTATGGCCGATCAATTCAAGCTCATCAGCACCCGAATTATTGCAAAAACATGGAGGAATATTTTGAAGAGCTTGATCTGGTAATTCAAAAACTTTATACTGAAAGTGGGAAGAAAGTTATTTTATTCGGACATTCTACCGGAGGATTAACTGCTGCTTTATATACAAATTACGGCAAAAAGAAAGATCTGATTGATAAACTTATTTTAAATTCTCCTTTTCTTGAAATTAATGAGCCTCTCCTTATTAGAAAATTTATTATCCCTGCTGTTTCATCTCTTTCATTAATTTTCCCTTATGCAGGAATTCCTGCAATAGTTACAAAATGGTATCCGATGAGTTTGCATAAAGCTCATTATGGTGAGTGGGAATTTGATGATGATAAAAAGCCTGTTGTTAGTTTCCCAGGTTATTTCGCATGGCTTAAAGCAATTCAAAAAGGACAAAAATATTTAAAAAAGAAATCGAATATTGAGATTCCTGTTTCATTGATGTACTCATCTAAATCGGTAAAGGCATGCAAAAAATGGAAAGACGACTATCTGAAATCTGATATTATTCTTAATGTAAAACATATAAAAAAAATAGGCTCTAAATTAGGGACTAATGTCTCTAGTATTGAAATTAAAAATGGAATGCACGATATTTTATTATCGGGAAAAGAGACTAGAGAAATGGGATTTAATAAAATTACTAACTGGCTAAAGCACTAATAAAAAACCCATGTCTGAATTTACAAATAATAAAGAAAAAAGAATCAGTGTAGAAAAGGGTGGCATCCTGTAGGATGTCACCCTTTTTTTTATGTAATTTTGCTTATAAAATATAACATGTCTGAATTCACCGATAATCAAAAAAATAGAATCCCTAAACTTTTAAAACTTTTTTATTCTATCCTGGAAAAGAAAGAAGCTGTTAAAAGTATCAAAACCAGCCAAGAATTAATTGATCAAAGCATACCCTCTGACATCATCACTCTTGTTGATATGTTAGTAAAATCAGACATCCCCATAGATGATTTAAAAACAGGCATCAATAAGTTTTTAAATGTGATGAATGCGAGCATTAAAAAGCATCCATATACATCACCCAAACCCAATGGTTTTTTAGATTGCTGCATTAAAAATAATGCTGACTTAGATAAGAAACTGAAAGCCTTGCGTCCTTTTATTAGGCAATTAAATAAAACACCGGGTGATGGCTCCTTAAAACAAAACTTAAAGAATGATTTAAAAACCATCCTCAAATTTGAGAAGTATTACATTATCAAAGAAAATGTGTTGTTTCCTTTGCTCGAAGAGCAATGGAAAGAGTTCAGATGCTTAGGTGTAATGTGGTCATTTCACGACGATATTCGTAATAATCTCAAGAAACTAATCGCACTTTTATCCGACAAAACATTTGAAATAAAAAATTTCAACAAACTTATCGGCGACGTATTCTTTAATATGTATGCAATAAAATTCAGGGAAGAACGGATTCTATTTCCATTTATTTTGGACACAATTCAGGAAGATAACTTGGAAGCTCTTTTCGCCGAAAGTTTAGAAATTGGTTTTCCATTTTACAGTCCGCCAAAAATTACTAACAAAAAGAAAAACATGAATGAACTTCATTATAAAACTATTAATTTGAAAACCGGAAATCTGTCCGTTGATCAAATAATTCTTCTTTTCAATCACCTGCCGGTTGATATCACTTTCGTGGATAAGTATAATAAAGTCAAGTATTTCTCCACTCCTAAAAAGAGGATTTTCCCACGAACGAATTCCATTATCGGCAGAGATGTTCATAACTGCCACCCTCCTAAGAGTGTACATATTGTTGAAGAAATTGTGGAGGCTTTTAAAAATGGAACAAAAGACAAAGCCAGTTTTTGGATAAATATGAAGGCCGAAACTATTTTGATTCAGTATTTCGCCCTGCGTGATGAATCAGGAAATTATAAGGGAGTTATTGAAGTGTCGCAGGAAATCTCGGAAATTAAAAAGCTTGAAGGCGAACGAAGATTATTAGACTGGGAAGAGTAATGCAATGATTAGTTTCACCATACACAAACCTTAATAAATTATGGATCATGTTGTTTATTTAGATTACAAAGCAAAAGAGCTTGAGAATTTACAGACCGGAAATAAAACGATGATCATCCGTGGAGCTACTGGCCGTAAAATGCCCTATGACCGTGTGAATGAAGGCGACGTCTTATATTTTATCGAAAACAAAGGAGATGGATTGGTGAAAGCTAAGGCTATAGCTAAAACATTGTTTCAATCAGAAAAACTAACGAAAGAAGAATCATTAAAAATTGTTGAAAATAATCAAGAGTTTTTACAGCTGGACTCAAAACTAAAAGCCCGCTTTGGAGGTAAACGATATCTGATATTAATAACTGTAAAAGGTTTTGAAACATTGGAAACCTTCAAAATTGATCGTTCCGCTTATGCAAATATGGATGATTGGCTGCTGGTTGAAAACATTGAAAAAGTCAAAGAAGTCTAAAGATTATTCTTAATTCTTAATTCTTAATTCTTAATTCTTAATTCTTAATTCTTAATTCTTAATTTCTCACTCAATCTTACTGTGCCTTAATCGAGCAACCAATAGCCTTGGTCATTGTTAGTGTAATTTCCTTGCCATCTATCAGAGCATCAATAGCATCAGCTAAATAATTTTCTTTCACATCTTTGGCTTCGGCATAATTATCGTCGATGGCACCAATATATTTAACAATCAATTCTCCGCCTTCTTTTTGTAACAAAAACACATGAGGTGTACGAATCGCTCCGTATTGCGGATATATTTTTTGTCCCATATCAAATAAATAAGGGAAAGTAAATTCTTTTTCCTCGGCTCGTACTTTCATTAATTCATACGAATCTTTAGGTTGTACCGCCGGATCGTTCGGGTTAATAGCTATTACAGGAAATCCTAATTTTTCATATTTCTTGTCGAGTTTTAATATGCGGTCTTCGTATGCTTTGGAAAAAGGACAATGGTTGCAGGTAAAAATCACCACAAAACCTTTGGCATCCTCAAAATTGGCCATAGAAACATAAGTGCCATCAACATTCAATAAATTAAAATCGGTGGCTTTATCGCCAAGCTCATAACCTCCGGCAAAAACCGACAAACCAATAAACATGCTTACAAAAAATACAATTGATTTTTTCATGGCTTTAAATCTTTGATTCAACAATTTGTTTAAGTTCTTCGTAGGTATAAGTTCCTTCGCGGAAGCTACGGAAATCATTTTTGTAAATCAGCGTAGCCGGAATAGAACCTGTCCATTCGGGCGAAACCTCATTGATCCACGCATTGGCATTAGGATCAAACAAAAGTACGACCTCTGCCGCCATCTTATGTTCTTTAATAAAAGGAATTACTTTTGTTTCTACCTGCTTAGGGAAGTCAAGACTAACCATCAACATTTTAACCTTTTTGTTTTTATACTCCGCATTTATTTTTTCGAAATCAGGAATCTCTTTCACACACGGATTACACCAACTTGCCCAAAAATTTACGATATACAAAGTATCCATTTGTTTATGTAATAAAGGTTTGAGTTGCTCGAAATTAACCGTAGCAATGCTCGTTTTTTCCTCTTTAGTTTCGGTGCAGGCTGTAAAAACAATGGCAGCCAGTAAAATCATTGTAAATAATCTCATCCATTAAATAATTTATAAAACAAAAATAAGTCTAAGGAATGGATTGTCAAATCCAATAATTCCTTTTAACGATAAATTAACAATCAAAAATAAATCATATTTATCAAAAACATTCTAATTTTAAGCTTTCTTATGATTTTAAAATCAACTTTATGAAAACGACCATTATATATATATCGTCGCACGGCAGCACATAAAAAATCACCAGGACTAATGAGTCCATTCCAAATATTAATATTGACGAGATCAGGAAATTCGCGAGCGCGTTTAATTAGTTAGGAATGTAACTAATTTCAATATTGCTTCGGGCTTAAATTATTCTGTTTTTACTAAAATTCTCCCATTGCCATCAATACGGTTGAGGAGTAGTTTTATATTGTTTTCCTGAAAATATTGATTAACAGCTTCGCAACACCCCTGCCAATATCCATAATCATCAATAATTAAAACTCCGTTTTTACTAAGTAATGGAAACAAATGAACGAGTTCATGATAGGTTGATTCATACCAATCGGTATCGAGATGAAGAAGGGCGATTTTTTTTGGAATAGTGTCCGGAATTGTATCCTCCACCTTTCCTTTCACAAAAATCATTTTCTTTTCAGGATATCCTGTACTCAACATATTTGCTTTTACCTCTTCTAAAGGAGCATAACACCAGTTATTGTAAGTTTTGGTTTGCCGCTTCATCCAATCTTTATATGCTTTTTCCTGCAATCCCTTATAAATATCCTTATCCGTTGGTTCACTCATACCCTGATAGGTATCATACAAATACAGTTTTTTGTCAACTAAATTTCGTTCAATTAGCATATCGGCACATAACATACTGCTTCCCCCTTTCCATACTCCACATTCAACTATATCCCCTTCAATATTATTTTCAATAACATATTTTGTTGCATGATACAAAGCATACATCCTTAATAATCCTGTCATTGAAAATTGTTTATTTTTTTCAAAATAATTCAGAAAATCTTTTTCAAGAATATCATCAGGTAAATCATCGAATTTAACAAGATTATAACCTAAACGAATAAGTGCTTTCTGGATATATTTCAACATAGCTTTGAAAACTAATTAATTACTTCAATTCTTAAAGATACGAATAATATATGTAAGCAAGATGAATATAAAGATTTGAATTCTGATCTCAGGATTAAGACACTCCAATATACAAACTGTAATATGTCCAGTGCATTTTTATTAAAAAAAAATTAGTAAATTTAACATCCGAATTAAAAAAACTTAATAACAAATAATCTAAAAAACTTCTACCCATGAAAAAGAAACTAATTCTATTAAATCTGATTTTACTCGTTGGAGTACTAATAAGTTCTTGCAACAAAAAAGATGACGACACACCAGCAGCCGGAGATGCCACTCTAACCGGAACTATTATTAACTCTCAAACCGGTACAGGTTTAGCAAATGCTACTCTGTATTTTACACGCAACCTCAATGCAACTGATTACAGCAATGCAGACTATACTGTTACTACAGATGGGAACGGGAACTTTACTTTAACAAATGCCACAACTGGTAATTATATTTGCTTTGTAGTTGCCAATGGTTTCTTTGTACGATCCTTTCCGGTAACAATGGTATCTGGCGACAACACACTGGGAGAGGTTACTATAGTTGATTCTCCTGAAACAGGTGAACTCAGAATTGTTCTTGTCTGGGGAGTATCTCCAAGCGACCTTGATAGTCATTTAACCGGACCCGATGGTAGTGGTGGTAGATTCCATATGTATTATTCGCAAAAAACTCCAAATCAATATATAAGCCTTGATGTAGATGACAGAGATGGTTATGGACCTGAAACAACTACCATTTCAGGTTTATTTGACGGTATGTATCGTTTTTCCGTTCATAATTTTTCGGATAGATATCAAGCTACTGCAAGAGGAGCCATTGTAACATCTCCTGCCAGGGTTGAATTATATGACCACACTGGTTTAGTAGCAACTTTTAACCCTCCTACTTTTACCGGAAATGGTGATACCTGGCGTGTATTTGAATTAACCGTTAGTGGAACTAGTGTAAGCTATACTACCATTAACACTTACACACTTGCTTCTGATGTTCATGACGGGAATGACTTTAAAAGCAACAAAAAAGAAGACATTCAATTTGAGATTGCAGACTTCTAAAAGAGAATAACCTTACATATTTAGAATCAATTGTTTTTACAGAAAACAATTGATTCTTTTTTTTGCCTTCTACTAAATTTTTTTCAATATTTAAAAATTAACAAGTGGGGATGG
>JAOZQX010000015.1:0-1949 GCA_029931995.1 Bacteroidales bacterium | reverse complement strand
TTGAAATTGCATTATCTTAATTTCTGTTCGTCGATTTTGCGACCTTCCCAATTCTGCATCATTGGTATCAATAGGGTTTGAAAATCCATAGCCTTTATATTTCAGCCTTTCAGGATTAACACCCTTAGTTAACAGGTAATCAAAAACAGCCTTGGCTCTTTTTTCTGAAAGTTTTTTATTATACTCAGCAGTACCAACATTATCGGTATGGCCCCCAATCTCAATATTCAAATTAGGGTTATCATTCAAAAACTGGACTAAACGACTCAACTCAACCATTGATTTGGGTAAAAGCTCATACTTATCTGTATCGAAGAAAACATTGTTTAATCTTACTTTTTCATTCAAACGAATAGGCTGGAGAGCAATCCTAAGAGTATCCGCTTCACTTTTAAATTCAGACACCTCAATGTTTCTCGAATAAAACAAATAGCCTTCCTTATTCACATGAAAAGCATAGGATTGATTTAAAGGCAAGGGTATAACAAAATGCCCATCTTGAGCAAAAGATTGGGCAAAAGCATAATGTTCAGCACTTTTCAAATCAATCAGTTCTATGCGCGCAGAAAGAGGTGCTAAACTTTCTGCATCCGTAATTATTCCTTTTACATAAGTTACTTGCAAAGGATTATTTTCTTCCAAGAAAAAATGATATAAATCAAAATCATCTTCTTTTACCGACAAATACGCATTTACACCATCAGGAGCAATAATCATATTAATTTCATCCGAGGATGTATTGATAGGGTAGCCCAAATTTTCAGCTTTCGTCCACTCCCCATTCTCATCTCGGCGGCTTACAAATAAATCAAATCCACCCATACCCAAGTGGCCTTTTGATGAAAAATATAGGGTGCGTGTATCAGCATGGATAAAGGGTGCCATCTCGTTATTAGCAGTATTTATTTCGGTACCTGCATTTTGGGGTTTTGTAAAATGCCCCTCCTCATTTAAAGTAGAATACCAAATATCGGAACCACCATAACCGCCCTCACGTTTGCTTGCAAAAAACAAGGTTTTACCATCGGCCGAAAAACAAGGCTGCGACTCCCATTCTCGCGAGTTAATATTTCTGCCCAAATTAAGAACCTTTTTATCTCCTGATTGTAAAGACATATAATATAAGTCGCAATTATTCCCACCTTGAGGCTGATGGCAAGCCGTAAAAAACAAATAACGACCATCGGCAGAAAGTGAAGCTGCCCCCACCCTGTTTTGCATTCCTGCCGAAAATTCAAAAGCCTTGGCATTTGTCAAGGAATCTTCGTTTAGTTCGGCTTCAAAAATCTGCTCTGTATAAATTTTTCGACCTTCCAAATCGCTTCCAAGCTGAGTTTTCTGTGTAAACAATAATTTTTGCCCATCTAAACTAATCCCGTTAACATATTCATCATTATCAGAATTAATAGTTTTTCCCAACTTCAGAGGTTTAAATGGTAGTGGATTATCATATGCATTTTTTCTAAACTTTGCAATTAGCAATAATTGTTCAGCTTTTTTTCTTTCTCGTTCTGAGATTTTCTGAATTGATAGGTATTTGAAGATATGTTTAATGGAAAGATCAAAATCATTCGTTGCTAATTCTAATTCGGCTAACACATAATACAAATCAGGAAAGTTAACAGAATCGAGCTTCAAGGCCTCTTGGTAGGACTTAACAGCCCTGATATCCTGAGCCTGCATCTCATAAATATTTCCTAATAAAACCCAAGGAGTTGCAAAAAGACTGTCTTTTTTTATTGCCCGCATAGCAAATTCCCGAGCATTGGTAGTATCATTTTGCCTAAAATGAATAAAAGCCAAGTCCTGAAACCTCAACGCTCTTTTATTTACCCGATGCTGACCAACAACGGTAAACGAAAAAAGGAAGAAGATAAAAATAAAACCAATGAAACGATATTTCATGTGTTTATAATTTCGTAAGCTCTTACTATTTGCCACTTATATTT
>JAOZQX010000281.1 GCA_029931995.1 Bacteroidales bacterium | reverse complement strand
TGACAAAGTATGGACTTATAAAGATCGGCTTTCTCACATTTTTAACGATGAGCCAATACATGAAGCCGGAAAGTGCTGGGCTTATTCCGACACCAATTATATTTTATTGGGTATGCTAATTGAAAAAATCACCGGCAATTATTATTACGATGAGGTTCGTTCCCGACTTTTAGTTCCGTACGGACTGCATTTTACTTTTGCTGCCGACAATCGTCTTATTCCAAATTTACCCATGGCTTACTCCCGATTACCCGAAATGTTTAAGATGCCTGAAAAAGTGATTGAGAATGGAAGATACGTATTCAATCCTCAAATGGAATGGACAGGGGGCGGCATGCTATCCAACACTCCTGATTTAGCTAAATGGGCTAAAATTTATTATGCTGATAGTTTATTCTCGGATGAATTAAAAGCAAAGATCATCACTCCAAATGCAAACGGACAAAACACCGGAAAACATGAATCCTATGGGATGGGAAGTTTTATATACCACACTAAACAAGGCGATGTATATGGACATAGTGGTTTTGTACCGGGTTTTAATTCCATTTTTGCCTATTACCCTAAAGACAGCATTGCAGTAGCATTACAGGTAAATTGTGATTATGCGAAAGAGAAAATGACTTTGGTGAATTATTTGGAAAATATTATGGAGGAAATTATTGAAAATGATTAACTTAAATTAAGATATTATGCCAGAAGAAAATCAATGCGAAGAATGTTCCATGAAAGCAAAATATGACTCTAAACCCAAATCATTTGCCGGTCGTTTTTGGCGTTGGCATATTAGCTTTTGCCCGGGATGGAAACAATATATGAATTCGCTAGATAAGCAGAAAAAACAAGAGATAGCCAAGAAATATAATTTGAAGAAGTATCTTAAGAATTCACTGAATTAATCAACTCAAAGAAATCTTTTTTATAGCTTTTCCCAATCGGGATTTCATTGTTATTGATCTTGATGGTATTTCCTTCGATCACTTCAATTTTATTGATGGCTATGAGGTAAGATTTATGCACACGAAAAAAACGATCTACAGGTAAATTTTGAGCAATGCTTTTCAGTGAACTATAGGTCACAATTTGTTTATCCTTTAATTGAATTTTCACATAGTCACCATAAGCCTCTACATAAAAAATATCCTTAAAATTTAGTTTGTGGATTTTGGTATCCGCTTTGACAAAAATAAAATCCTCTTTTTCTTTTTCACTAACAATCTCAGCTTTCTCAGGCTTGGACTTCCCTCCTGTCTGCAGTTTCTCCTGGGCTTTTTGTACCGCTCTATAAAAACGTTCAAAGGCAAAAGGTTTCTTTAAATAATCAATCACATCCAAATCAAAACTTTCCAGTGCATATTCGCGATAAGCAGTAGTAATAATTACAATAGGAGGATTTTTCAACGAACGAAGAAAATCCAGTCCTCCCATTTTGGGCATATTGATATCCAAGAAGATCAAATCCACTTCATTTTTATAAAGGAAATCCATAGCCTCGAAAGCACCACTGCATTTCCCTACCTGCTCCAAATAAGGAATATCGGCGGCATATTTTTCAACAATCCTTTGGGCTAGTGGTTCATCATCTATTATGAGGAAGCGTATCTTCATGCTCTGTAATTTCGCTTAATTCTTTTTTAAATCAAGTTCTAACTCAACTTTATATAAATCATCTGAATCGCTAATTGTGAGTTTATGAGAATTTGGATAGATTAAATTTAATCTTTTTTTAGCATTCTCCAATCCAATTCCGTTTGCATTACTTTTCTCGGGAGTGAAATTTGGATTTGTATTATTCTTAATACTAAATCTCATTTTTTTATCTCCACTAAATTCTAGATATATTTTTATATACGGATTTGAGGGACGTTGATTAATCCCATGTTTAAATGCATTTTCGATAAAGGGCATAAACAAAAGTGGGGCGATCCTTAAATCGTCATAAATTCCGGTGTTCACAAATTGGATATCTGCTTTCTCACCTATCCTAATTTTTTCAAGTTCCAGATAATTATTTATAAAAGCAATTTCATCCTTTACCAACACTTTATCTTCTTTACATTCGTAGAGGGTATAGCTCAAAATTTCTGATAATTTTAAAACGATACCGGGTGTTAGATTCGATTTATCTAAGCTAAGTGAGTAAATATTATTGAGGGTATTGAACATAAAATGAGGGTTTATTTGAGCCTTCAAAACTTTTAGTTCAGCTTCCAGTTTCTCATTTTCAGTCTCTTTTAGTTTCAATTCAACCTCCTGAAAATTCACCCATTCTCTGTAAAACTTCAAAAAAGAGGTTACACTTAGGTATATAATGGGGAGAAAAAATCCGGTACTGATCTCTTCCCAAACATCTTCATCAATAGGATCGTGAAGAATACCGAGTTTTATGTAAACTTTAAAAAAACAGAAAATAGCTGATGAAATAATTACCCAAAATGTATAGGTCCAATATTTCTTTGTTCTTAAATATTTAGGGATAAAATAAAGCAAATTGAAATATACCGGAAAAGCCAATAAAGCGAAAACCATCATTCCCCTGAGGGGAATATACCAGTAATCTTCTCTTCCACCAATCAATGGAGCTGAAAAAACAAATGCTAAATTCAAAAACCAAAAAATGGCATGATGGAGAACCCGTTTGGTTAAAAATTTTCTAAAAAATTGGTCTAACATTTTCAAATTAATTTATAGCTCGAAAATAATGAAATATTACTAAATATATTTTTTTATTCGTTAACAGATTTCATTTGCACGATAAACAGATGAATTTTCAAGATGACAGGAACTCGCAACCTTAATCGCCCAGAATGGTCAAAAAAACGAGTATTTATCATAGCTCATCCAATAAATTTTATTTCAAATAATCAAGATCTTAATATTGGATGAAAATTAAAAATCCAAAAAAATGAAATTAGTAATCGACCAATTATCAGTAACCTATCCAAACGGAACAGAAGCTTTAAAAA
Source organism: Bacteroidales bacterium (assembly GCA_029931995.1). Classification (GTDB taxonomy): domain Bacteria; phylum Bacteroidota; class Bacteroidia; order Bacteroidales. Next base: position 77 of record JAOZQX010000281.1, on the reverse strand, counting down.
ATGTTTCACTTGAAATCTCAAACGGAATGTTTGGATTATTAGGCCCCAATGGCGCAGGAAAATCAACCTTGATGCGA
>JAOZQX010000280.1 GCA_029931995.1 Bacteroidales bacterium | reverse complement strand
ATTAGAAAAGAAAACAGAGAAAAAAATTGAAGCTATTTATAAAACCCGAGGAACAAAAAGACCTGAATATCAGGGGAAGCTTCCGAAGGGAAATGATGGTTTGGGATTGATGTTGCTGGGCATTACCGGCGATAAAGTTTTGCCAAAAGAAGTGTATGAGAAAATTAAAGCTGACACACTTTGTAGTGTCCGTGGAACCATTCAGGCTGATATTTTAAAAGAAGATCAGGCTCAAAATACTTGTATTTATTCTACCGATTTTTCACTTCGTTTGATGGGTGATGTTCAGCAGTATTTTATTGAGAAATATGTGCGAAACTTTTATTCAGTTTCAATTTCTGGCTATCATATTGCTGAGGCTGGTGCCAATCCGATTTCGCAATTGGCATTTACATTGGCTAATGGTTTTACTTACGTAGAATATTATGCTTCTCGCGGAATGGATCTTAATAAATTTGCGCCAAATTTATCTTTCTTTTTCTCCAATGGAATTGATCCTGAATATTCAGTTCTTGGACGTGTTGCAAGATTGATCTGGTCGAAAGCCATGAAAATTAAATACGGCGCAGATGATCGTTCGCAGAAATTAAAATATCATATCCAAACTTCGGGTCGATCTTTACACGCACAGGAAATTGACTTTAACGATATTCGTACAACGCTTCAAGCATTGTATGCAATTTATGATAATTGTAATTCCTTGCACACAAATGCTTATGATGAAGCAATTACCACTCCAACCGAAGAATCGGTTCGTCGGGCAATGGCTATTCAAATGATTATTAATCACGAATTGGGATTGGCAAAAAATCAAAATCCTTTGCAGGGGTCATTCATTATTGAAGAATTAACCGACTTGGTTGAGGAAGCCGTACTTGCCGAATTTGACCGCATCACCGAAAGGGGAGGTGTTTTGGGAGCCATGGAAACCATGTATCAACGTAGTAAAATTCAGGAAGAATCGTTGTACTACGAAACCCTGAAACATACAGGTAAACTTCCGATTATGGGTGTAAATACTTTCCTTTCATCCAAAGGATCGCCAACGATTATTCCAGGCGAAGTTATTCGTGCTACAAAAACTGAAAAAGAATATCAAATTAAAATGCTAAATCAATTACATAAAACCTGGGAAGAGGAATCTGCAAAATGTTTGAATGACTTGCAAATGGCTTCTGTACGAAATGAAAATGTTTTTGAAGTTTTAATGGAAGCAGCAAAATATTGCTCAATTGGTGAGATAACCAATGCTTTATTTAAAGTAGGTGGACAGTATAGGAGGAATATGTAAAAATATGTACATTTGCTCGGTTATGGAAAAATCCTGATGAGAAGAAATATCATATTATTAAAGATTGTTGTTTATGTATGCAAAAAAAATACTTGTAATTTATCCTGAAGAAAAATCAACTTTTGTGGCGATTTATCATGGATCTGAAATGTCATTTCTGAAAAACATCAAACATTCTGATGACGAATTAGATCAATTTGATAAAATTATTGATCAGTTTCAATACAGAAGAGAAGCGCTTATAAATGTTTTAAAAGAGAACGATATTGATATTTCAAAGGTTAATCTTGTGATGTCTCGTTCGGGATTGATTAAGCCTGTTAAGTCGGGTGTTTATCAAATTAACGATAAAATGATAGCCGATTTAAAGGCTAATATTAAAGGTCGTCATCCTATTAATTTAGGTGGCTTGATTTCTAAAGAAATTGCCGATGAATTGGGTGTAAAAGCCTTGATGGCTGATCCGGTTGTGGTTGATGAATTCGATGAAGTAGCTCGTTTAAGTGGCCATCCTGATTTTCCTCGAAAATCTCGTTTTCATGCGCTTAGCCATAAACATTTTGCACGCAAATATGCAAAATCTGTTAGTAAAAAATACGCTGAGTTAAGCCTACTTGTGGTCTATGTGGGTACCAAAGGTATTTCTATTGGGGCGCATAAAAATGGCCGTGTGGTTGATGTGAACCAATCGTTGGATGGCGATGGACCATTTGGGATTACACGTGCCGGCTCTTTACCTACCGGCGAATTAATAAAATTTTGTTATAGCGGAAAATATACCGAAGACGAAATGTATAATTTGATTACCAGTGGTGGAGGTTATCAAGCTTATCTTGGAACAGATAATACAGATGAGATTGATCAACGGCTTTTATCTGGCGATGAAAAAGCCATTTTTGTTTCCTATGCTTGTTCATATCAGGTGGCCAAAGAAATTGGTTCTATGTTTACCGTTTTAGAAGGAAATGTAGATGCTATTATCCTTTCAGGATACATTTTTAATAGTGAACGTTTTCTTGATAATGTAACCAAACGAATTGAAAAAATTGCTCCTATCGCTCTTTATCCAAGTAAAAATGATTTTGAGGCCATTGCTTTAAATGGCTTGAGAGTGATTAAAGAAGAGATAGAAATTCAGGAGTATAAATAGTCTATATCGTAAATCTACAACTTAAGTTGTGGATTTAACCAAACATATCTCCCCGTAAATTTAATTTGGATGTCACATTCACAAGTTAAAATATGGGTACATGTAATCATCGGTGTTAAACATCGTGAGGATCTAATCTCCCTTAAATATGAAAGACTGATTTACAAAATTATCTCCAGAGAAATCTCAAGGATGGATTGTAAACTTTTTGCAATTAATGGAACAGAAAACCATGTTCACGTTTTGATTATGCTAAATTCGAGAGTTAGTATAAGTGAAGTAATGAAGCAAGTAAAAGGGGCTAGTAGTAGAATGGTATCAAGATTAAAAATTACACCGAGAGAATTTAATTGGCAAATTGGGTATGGAGCTTATTCTGTTTCTGAGAAGAATTTAAAGGGCGTGATAAAATATATTAGAAATCAGAAAATCCATCATTAAGAAATGAGTTACTGGGATGAAACGAAAGCAATGAAAAGAAATATTGATAGCTTTAAACCCACAACTTAAGTTGTGGGTTTAAAAAAAACTATAACCTATCCCTAAAATACTCCAATGATTCAGGATTTGAGAGGGCATCCTTATTTTTAACATCCTCACCGTGG
>JAOZQX010000014.1 GCA_029931995.1 Bacteroidales bacterium | reverse complement strand
CGAATACTACCTGACTAAATATGGCTCTGCGTTTTATGGCTTAAACAAGCTGCATTTATTAATGCAAAAGCAACATAACCGTGGTCAGGATGGTGCAGGCATCGCCAATATTAAATTTGATCTGGAGCCAGGGCATAAGTATATCAACCGTTTACGTTCAGGTAACCCTTCGGCTATTCAGGATATTTTTAATACTGTTTACGAAAAACTGGAAGCTGTTAAAACTGAAAATCCGGCACGATTGAACGATATTGACTGGCTGAAACACAATGTCGATTTTGTTGGAGAATTATATATTGGGCATCTCCGTTACGGAACTTTTGGCGGAAATACCATGTCGGCTTTGCATCCATTTATCAGAAAAAATAATTGGAAAACCAGAAATTTGGCTGTTACCGGAAATTTTAATTTAACCAATATGAGCGAGCTTTTCGAGAAGTTGGTTGAATATGGCCAATATCCGGTTGAGACTTCAGATACTATTACCATTTTAGAGAAAATTGGCCATTCGTTAGATGAAGCGAACGATGAACTTTATTATAAATTTAAAGATCAGGGTTTCTCAAAAAAAGAGACCACAGATTTAATTGCAGAAAAATTGGATGTTCAGGGAATTCTGAGAAATGCCTCAAAAGATTGGGATGGAGGTTATGTAATTGCCGGTATGATTGGACATGGCGATTCTTTTGTAATGCGCGACCCATCCGGAATTCGCCCCGCTTACTTTTATCAGGATGATGAGGTTGTGATTGCAGCTTCGGAACGTCCGGTTATTCAAACAGCTTTTAATTTGAGTAGCGATCAGGTTCAGGAGGTTAAACCCGGGCATGCTTTAATTGTTAAAAAAGATGGACGTTGCGAACAGCTTGAGATCAACAAACCCTTGGAACGCAAGGCTTGTTCTTTTGAACGGATTTATTTTTCACGGGGAACCGATGTTGAAATTTATAAAGAACGAAAAAAATTAGGTGCCTTTTTGGTTCCGGCAGTTCTCAATACTGTTGATCATAACTTGGACGAAACGGTATTTTCGTACATTCCCAATACTGCTTCTGTAGCATTTCGTGGATTGATGGAAGAGCTGGAAAACTTTTGCAATACCGTTAAAAAAGATAAAATTGTTCAATTGGGAGATAAGCTGAATGCAGCTGAACTCGAAAACATTTTAAAACTTAAACCCCGCATCGAGAAAGTGGCAGTTAAGGATATTAAACTCCGAACTTTTATCACGCAAGACACACAGCGAGACGATTTGGTTGCTCACGTTTATGATGTTACCTACGGCACAGTTCGACCAAATATTGATAATTTAGTAGTGCTGGATGATTCTATTGTTCGGGGCACAACATTAAAGCAAAGTATTATCCGTATTTTGGATCGTTTAAATCCGAAGAAAATTGTTGTGGCATCATCGGCTCCTCAAATTCGTTACCCCGATTGCTATGGAATTGACATGTCGAAACTAAACGATTTTATAGCTTTCAGAGCAGCCATCGAGCTGCTGAATGACACCAATCAATCTCATATAATTAATGAGGTTTATCAAAAATGCAAGGCACAGGAAAACTTGCCGAAAGATGAGATTGTAAATTATGTTAAAGAAATTTATAAGCCCTTTACTGCCATCCAAATTTCTGAGAAAATTTCGGAATTGCTAACCCATAAAGAGGTAAATGCAAAAATTGAGATTGTTTATCAAACCATTGAAGATCTTCATGCTGCTAGCCCTAATCATTTGGGCGACTGGTATTTTACCGGCAATTACCCAACTCCTGGTGGAAACCGTGTAGTTAACCGCTCGTTTATCAATTATATTGAAGGGCGGAATGAGAGGGCGTACTAATTAAACTTTCTTAAAGGATTCATTAATTGCTTTCGCGATGGAAGTAAATTCCTCTTGACTGAGCTTTAGCTTTTCACGGCTAAAATTAATCTCATTGCCTTCGATCAAAGGGATAAGGTGAACATGAGCATGAGGTACATCCAGGCCATAAACAACTACCCCAATTCGTTTACATTCAATGGTGTTTTCAATGGCTTTGGCTACTTTTTTGGAAAACAAATGCAATTCTGATAAAAGTTCATCCTCTAAATCAAAAATATAATCGACTTCGACTTTAGGAATTACCAAAGTATGTCCTTTTGATAAAGGATTGATATCTAGAAACGCATAAAATTTTTCATCCTCCACAACTTTATAGGAAGGAATTTCGCCTTTTACTATTTTAGTGAATATGGATGTCATGGTTTTAATGTTTTATTATTCTCGTGTGATTTCCAGAATTTCAAATGTAATATTTCCTGCAGGGACTTCTATTACAGTCTTTTCCCCAACGGTTTTTCCTAATAATCCTTTAGCTATGGGCGATGAAACAGAAAGTTTTCCGGCTTTTAAATCAGCTTCTTTTTCGGGGACTAAAGTATAGGTCATTTCTGCGTTGTTTGCCAGGTTTTTTATTTTCACTTTCGACAAAATTAAAACTTTCGAAGTATCCAATTTCGATTCATCAATAACCCGAACATTACTAATTACTTCCTGTAATTTAGCAATTTTAAGCTCAAGCATTCCTTGCGCATTTTTGGCAGCATCATATTCGGCATTTTCCGACAAATCACCTTTGTCACGTGCTTCAGCTATTTGCTGTGAAATTGACGGGCGTTCCACTTTCATCAAATGCTCCAATTCGTCCTTCAATTTTTGCAGCCCTTCTTCTGTGTAGTACCTTATTTTAGTCATGATACTTCGTTTTAGTTCGTTATATTATAAAAGATAAAAAAGAACCTTTAAAAAAGGTCCTCTCTAAATTTTGATATTCGTAAATTAATATATATTGAGAACCCGGATTCTTAGTCCCGGTGTCCACACAACTTAGTGTCTTTCCAATTCCTTATAAAGATAATTATTTTCAGAATCATTTTGCAAAATTAATAAAATCAATAATATTACCTATTGATATAAGGGGGATTTAATATTTCTGATGAAATAACAGCATCTCGTAAGTCGAACTCAAAATCTGATAATTCTTCTTCCGAGTCCTCTTCCAAAAATACAGCTGTTTCGTTCGTTTCTTTTTTGTCTTCAAATTTTTCTTGTGCTCCGGTTGTACATATTCCTTCTTTTTCGGGAACTACATCCAGAATTTCTTCTTTTTCTGCATTTTCATACAACTCTTCCTCAACTCTAAAGTCAAAATTTTGAGTGCCAAGAATTTCATCAAATATGGAAGAAGTTGGTTTCTCAATTTCAACAGACTCAGAAACTTCCGGCTCAGCATAAGACTGCTGTGCTGCTGCTTGCTCTTGTTTCTTTTTTTTCTTTTGGCCAGCACTATAAATCGAATAGGTCAAATAAGCAACACCTGCTAATATATAAATTAGATCTTCCATTAAGTAATTTGAATTCCTTTCAAAAATAAAGAAAATTAAAACAATAGACTAAAGATTTGAAAATAAAAAGGAAAGCTTATTTATAAGGTATTTTATTTATCTCCTTTGAGATGTAAAATTTGATTTTCATTCTCTTGTTGCTCGTTAGCCGTTTTAATACCTACAGCTCGTTTTACGTATTTTTCGCCAAAACGTATTCGAACTTTATCCATGGCTTGATAAAGGCTGGTCATTTCCGGTGTGTCCTCAAACATGTTTAATTGTTGCGAGCCACTAATTAATCCGCTTACTTTAACGCCAATTAAACGTAAGGGTATTGATCGTTTATAAAGTCGGTCGAATAAGTTCAGCGCTTCTTGCAATAAAAGATGATCGAAAGCGGTATAAGAAATATTTTTTTGTAAAGTGTGGCTAACAAAATTTGAATAACGAATTTTTACGGTAATCACGGATGCAAGTTTTTGTTTCTTACGCAGCTGAAAAGCCACTTTCTCAACCATTGTTATTAGTTTTTGCCGAAGCCCAATTACATCAGTAATATCTGTTTCAAACGTTTTTTCGGTGCTGACTGATTTACGCTCTGAATAAGGTTTTACGGGACTCAAGTCAATCCCGTTAGCCTTTTTCCAAATAATAATCCCAGCCTTTCCCATCACCCGCTCTAGTATTTCGGGAGGTGTTTGACTTAGGCTTTCAATAGTAGAAATCCCCATAGAACTAAGTAGCTGATATGATTTTTCTCCAATCATCGGGATTTTTCGAATAGAGAGTGGGTTTAGGAATGTTTGTACCTGATGGGGGAGAACTTGTAGTAAACCATTCGGTTTGGCTTCGCCTGTTGCAATTTTTGAAATGGTTTTATTGGCCGAAATTCCAAAAGAAATTGGCAAGCCTGTTTCATTAATAATTCGTTGCCGAAGTGCTGTAGCCCATTTTAAATTCCCAAAATATCGATCTATTCCTGTGATGTCCAAATAGTGTTCATCGATAGAGGCTTTTTCATAAATTGGAGCTTCCTCTGCAACGATATCGGTTACAAGTTTTGAGTACTTGCTGTACTGATTCATACTGCCCGATATTATAATCGCATCGGTACAAAGCTTGCGGGCCATTTTCATTGGCATGGCTGAATGCACTCCGTACCTTCGGGCTTCGTAACTGCAACTGGCTACCACGCCTCGATCGGATGTGCCGCCAATAAGCACAGGCTTCCCAATCAAATTACGATCCTGCAATCGCTCCACCGAAACAAAAAAGCTGTCTAAATCCAGATGTATAATCGTGCGTTTATTGTCTCCCATTCTAACAAACTACTTGACAAATAAATAAATTTAAATATCTTTGATTAAGATATAATCAAAATTATGATTACAATATAATCATTTGAGGTTTGGAATACAAATCGCAAATTGATTTTTACAAGAATATTTGTATGGATATAAAGACTTTCGGTAAAAACATAAAGTTTTTACGTAAACGACAAAATCGCACTCAAGAAGATGTGGCATTTGCTTTAGAAATGAAACGTTCGACTTTGAGTGGGTATGAAAATGGGGTGGCACAACCCGGTGTAAACATTTTAATCAGTTTTTCCATGTTTTTTAATGTGGCGATTGATACACTCGTAAAAGTTGATTTAACTGAGCTTTCAGAAAGTCAACTTTCGCAAATTGACCGAGGCTTTGATGTGTATGTGAAAGGGAGCAATTTGCGGGTGCTTACTGCCACTCTCGACCAATATAATGAAGAAAATATTGAGCTGGTTAATGAAAAAGCCAAGGCGGGTTATAAAAGTGGTTTTGCCGATCCTGATTATATAAAGGTTTTGCCTACTTTTCAGCTTCCGTTTTTATCAAGGCAAAAAAAATATCGCACATTTCAAATTTCGGGCGACTCCATGCTGCCAGTTCCGGATGCTTCGTTTGTAACCGGGGAGTTTGTACTCGATTGGAACACCATTCGAGATGGACAACCTTATATTATTCTCACGTTAGATGATGGTGTAGTATTTAAGCTCGCTGAAAATAAAATTAAAGAGAGCAAAAAACTTATTCTTCACTCTTTGAACTCACTTTACGAAGATTATGATATTGATATAAGAGAAGTAAAAGAGGTGTGGAAATTTGTGCATTTCATCAGTAGTGAAATGCCGGAAGCCAACCAGGAAAAACAAGATTTGGTTGATACAGTTAAACAGCTCCGCAAAGAAGTAAAGGCAATTCAAACAAGGTTGAATATTTAAATATTATATTTGAGAAAAAATTTATCAAAAAAGGCCCATGCTATCTATCTGCATCCCAGTATTTAATTATAATGTTACCCCACTTATTGAAGAACTGTTGGGTCAGGTAAAGAATATAAATATTCCTTATGAGATTATTATTATTGACGATGGCTCGGATGAAGAATTTAAAAAGCTGAATGTGCAAGCAACAAAAAAGACAAATTATATTCAGCTAGATAAAAACATCGGGCGGGCAAAAATCAGGAATAAGTTTTTGGAAATTTCCCAATATGAATATCTTCTTTTTATTGATAACGATTCGAGAATTAATTCTAATAGTTACCTCAAAAATTATTTAGAGCTAATAAATTCTAGTAAAATTAACATTGTTTTTGGCGGACGAATCTTTGGTAAGAAACCATCTGATAGGAAGAAAATATTGAGGTGGAAATACGGAAAATTCACTGAAAGCAAGCCGGCCAGTATTCGAAATTTATTGCCCAATAAATCGTTCATGACCAATAATTTTTTAATCCATCGCACACTTTATGAAAAAGTGAAGTTTAATGAAAATTTAGTGGAATATGGTCATGAGGATACTTTGTTTGGTTACGAATTAAAAAAACTGGGTGTCGAAATTAAACATATTGACAATCCGGTTTTGAATGGCGATTATGAGAGCAATGAAAAATACTTGCTGAAGACAGAAAAAGCCATCCTGAATTTAATTTATATGCTCAAATACACAAATAATGATTCTGATTTTATTGAGGATGTGCGCTTGCTCAAGTGTTATAAAAGAGTAGTATCCTTAAAATTGGCAGGCTTGTTAAAACTATTTTTTAGACTTAAGCTTCCCTTTACTCATTTTTTGCTTTCCCGTGGAATTGCTAGCTTAAAGATGTTTAGCTTTTATAAGCTGGGCTATTTGATGCTAAATATTAAAAAGCGCTAAACGATTTTTTTTGAAAGTTACTTGGAATTTCGATAAACAGGAATCAAATCAATATTGTGCTTTTTTAATTCGAAACGAGCTTTTTCAAGATTATCGGTAAAGCCAAGCAGAAATCCGCCCCCACCTGAACCACAAAGTTTTAAATAGTAGGCCGAAGTTTCAATCCCAACATTCCAAACTTCTTTAAAGGCTTCAGGAATCATGGGGCTGAGGTTTAATAATAAAAATTTGGAGAGTGCTTTCAGGTTGCTGAAAAACTCTTTGCTTTCGCCTTTTATCAGCGATTTTATACAATTATCGTTATAAGGGATCATCTCATTTTTAATCAGCTTATAAAAATTATACTGTTTGTATTTTTCGAAAAACAAATTTACCAGTGGCCCTGTTTTCCCAGGGGTTCCAGTGTTAATTAAAAAAATAGCCCCTTCTTTATTGTGTTTATTTCTCGGGATTCCAACCATGCTCAACTCATCCTTACTTTTAATAAGTACCGGATATTTTAAATAACAGTTAAGTGGATCGATACCTGAACTTACTCCATGAAAAAAAGATTCCATTTGAGAGAATAACTTCCGGAGTTTTAAAATTTGTTTGCTATTGATGTGGCGGTCGTTCGGAACAGGATCTCTTGAATAGCGGTCATAAATTGCGGCACAAAGTGCTCCCGAACTACCAATGCCAAATCCTTGCGGAATAGTCGATTCAAAATAAAGACCTCGTTTTAAATCTTTTTCAAATAAATCCAATTCCAAATCGGCAACTAATTTGTTCTCGTTTTTTAGATTTATTAAGTATTCGAAAAAAGATTCTAATTGTTTGTTAGAGCTTTGGGCAAATTCTAAATCTGTTAATTTATCTTCGTTTGTGAAGCTTAATTCGCCTTTAAAGTGGGCGTAAGGAATGGCCAATCCCATGGAATCGCAAATTACACTGTATTCACCAAATAACATGATTTTGGCATAAAAAACGTCGCTTCTCTCTCTCGTCATTTCTATTTTATTCGTTGCGGACCAAGGCCTATTTTATCGTCAATCCAGCTCTTGTTCTCGCAATATACTAATAATTCTTTTTGAATGAAATCCCGAATTTCTTCTTTGTTTTCTTCCGGATAAATCAGGTGAATATTTGGTCCTGCATCCAAGGTAAAACATAAATTTTGACCTGTAGAAATTCGATACTCCCGAATTTTTTTAATTATTGCGATGGTTTCTGCTTCCATTAAATTAAAGGAAGGCGTCGAGGTTTTCATTAATTGATGTAAGCCCAGAGCTTCTCTTTCACAGATTTTTGTAAATCGATCAAAACTTCCATTTTCTAAAATCGAAATTAATTCTTCACAATGTTTGTTGGCTTCCTTAATGCGGAATTCTTTGTCGGGATGCTTGTCCATAAGTTTATGTCCGGCACTGCTCGATACAGCTTTTTTACCTGAGCGAACAATTAAAATTGAATCTTGCAAGTTTTTAAAGACAGGATGGAGTTTCTCCGAAAATGGGATTGCAAAATCATCGGATGAATTTTGAATGTTTGCCAATTTTCCCCAAAGCGTGAAACCACCATAAACAGAACGAGCTGCACTGCCTGAAGCTAATCGCGAAAGATCGGAGGCTGTTTGATGAAATTCAGTATCAGGAATTTTCCTAATTGTTTCTTCGATGGAAAGTAATCCCAAAACCAGTGAGCTCATGGCCGAGGCCGAGGAAGCAATACCTGCCGAATGCGGAAACGTATTCTTGCTATGAATCTCCAGTTCATATTCTTTAAATAGTTCTAGACGGTTTTGAATGTTCTCAAAATAGGTTAATATCCGTTTTTCGAAATCGGGTTTATGTTCACCCTCAAAATAAAAACGAGCTGCAATTTTTTTAGGAGATTGTTTGGGCTGATAAGAAATTTCAGTTTCAGTAAATGAATTTGATAAAGTAAAACTCAGCGAAGGATTAATACCCTGCTGAATGCCTTTTTTCCCCCAATATTTTACGATGGCAATATTGGAAGGGCTGCGCCAGATTATTTTACTTTTACCCATTTTAAGTTTTATTATCTTTTGTACTTCTCTTGTTACAAGGTTATTGGCCTTTGGCTTTTAGCTGTTTTGGAGTTTCTTTACTAATAGCCAAAAGCTAACAGCTAATAGCTATTTCCCTATATTTAAAAATCACGTCCAAGCCTTTTTTATAAAAATAATTTCTTACAAACTCGTAACTATCTTTACTTGCCACTAAAATAAAATCACCACCCCATCCACCGAGCGATTTTATCTCTCCCTGAAAATCTAAGAAATATTTTTCTTTTATCCGTTTTTTATTTAAAATTCCCGACATAATTTTTTCATGGCGCAGCATCAATTTCTGAAAGTCTTGCAAATTATTTGATTGAGACATTTTTAAACTAATCTCAGAAATTTCAGAAATATAATTTTCAGAACTTGCATTCTGCGATTCAAATTGTTTAATGCTTTCTGACGAGATTTGTTTCTCACCTAGATAAACAAAAAATAGATTTTTCTGAAAAGGAGGTGAAAATTCAATGCTTTCAATTTCAGGTTTTCCTTTATTTAATTTAAAAAAAATTGGCTTGTCAGATCTTGCACAAGCAATGTCGTAACCCGATCCGCCAAAACTTTTTTCGAGCAAATAGTAAGGATCAACTTTTGTCCAGTTTGCGATATTGTTAATTAAGGTTGAACTGCTGCCCAGCCCCCAATTTTTATCAAAATTCATGTGGCTGCTTGCCAAGTACGATTGCCCTTCCTTAATAAAAGCAGGATTGTTTTTATAAGCAGTTTTAAGGATGTGGATAAGCTTTTCGGCGATCAGTCGGTCAGAGCTCTCAATGAGTTCAAAATTGGGTAAGGAGAGTATTAATTCAAACCACAATAATTTATTTTCATAGCTCTTCCAATAAAGTACAGGCTCGGTGGTGGTGTTTTTTGTTTTGATTTGCAAATCCTGTCCAAATTTTAGTGGAATAGCCAAGGAACGAGCTCCTTTCAGTACGAGATATTCCCCGCTGATAAGTAATTTTCCGTTAGCGTAAAAGTGTTGTTTTTGCAAATCGTTGAAAATTTAAGATCGAAAATCTTTGATGAATTCACTTATTTTTTGAAAACTTACTTTTTTGTCTTCAAAATAAACAACGGCTTTTTTCTTTTCTTCTTCCGTAGCATCGTAATGATTCAAAATATTGAAAAGGTGCATTTTCATATGCCCCTGTTGAATGCCTTTTGTCACCAATGATTTGATTGCCCCAAAATTATTGGCCAATCCGGTAACAGCCACAATCATCATGAGTTCTTCGGCATTTGGGTTGCCCAGTAATTCTAACGAGCGTTTTGCCATTGGGTGGAGAGTGGTTAGTCCGCCTACAGTTCCTAGTGCCAATGGTATGCGCAAAGTATATTTAAATTTTCCGTCTTTAATGCTAACCTTGGTTAAGCTGCGGTATTTACCCGAGCGTGCAGCGTAGGTATGCCCGCAAGCTTCGATGGCTCGAAAATCATTTCCGGTAGCCAAAGCAACGGAATCAATTCCATTAAAAATTCCTTTGTTGTGTGTGGTTGCTCTGAATGTATCAACATTTGCAATTTTAACAGCTTTGTCAAATTTCCAAGCGAAAGCTTCGGGATTCATATCAATGCCCGGCTGTTCAAGTTCATCAATATCACATTCAACAAAAGCTTCTACTAAGCAATTCGGGGTGTAATTTGATAAGATAGACATGATAACCATGCAGTCTTTTTCGCCGTTCACAAAGTCATTATTTTCGGTAAAATAAGATTTCAGTAAACTGGAGAATTCTTCCAAAGAGGAGTTAATGAAATTGGCTCGCATCGAATCTTTGGTTTCGAATGTAGCTTTGAGCTGGTAGTAATTTTCCAGTTCGTAAGTCATGTCAATCAGCTCAATATCGAGTACGCCACCTCCACGTTCTTCCATGCGGAAGGTTATATCTTTTGCCCCATTAATTAGTTTTTTCTTAATGGCGGGCATATGTGTTTTTAATTTTTCAGGTGTTCCTTTCCAGATGAAGTGTACTTGTCCGATTTTTTCGGTCGAAATAATTTTGGCATGAAAGCCGCCCTTATCGGCCCAAAATTTGGCACTGCTGGAGGCTGCTGCAACAACCGAGCTTTCCTCGATCACCATGGGAACCATGTATTTCTTGCCATTGATAAGCATATTGGGTGCAACCCCAAAAGGGAAAAAGAAATTAGTAATGGTGTTTTCACTGAATTCGTCAAACAACTTTTGTTTTTTCGGATCATTATGCCAAAAAGTTTGTAGTTCGGCTAAAGCATTCTCCGAATCCTCAAAATAAGAGGCAACCACTTCTAATTTTTCCTGCTTGTTTAGTTTCGAAAATCCGTTGATGGGTTTTTTTTCGGGCATGTTTGGGTGCAAAAATTAAAGTTCAGGCAAAGATAGGGTGTTTTTTGGAAATTAGTGGATTGATGAAATAGTGTTAAAATGAAATATTGAAATATGGATGTTGTTTGCTATATAAGAAATTCAGGAATTGAGGTGAGGATGATTTATTATTCTTTTTTGAGTTTATCCGAATTCCAGTTTTTGGGGTTATTTATGATGTAATTTGAAATGTTTTGATAAGCCTTTTGTGTTTGAATGATGTGTTCGTAATAATTGCGTTGCCAAATTGATTTGGATAGGATGGAATTCGTTGGGGCGAATTGCAATTCGCCCGTACTGCGTGATTTTATTTTTTCTGCGCTGATTAGTTTTTTTATTCTTTTTGTGCTTGCTCCCTTATATCCCCTGATGATGGCTCCGATGGTATTTGAGGGCGATTTAAATTCTCCCTCTTGCTTCTGGCTTGTTTTTATTTGATAATGATGCTGATAATTCCATGAAGGTGATTTGGTATGATGATGTATTCGCCAAGCGAAATATTTTTTCTTATTTCAGAAGTTTTCTTCCATTCTTCTAATGC
>JAOZQX010000279.1 GCA_029931995.1 Bacteroidales bacterium | reverse complement strand
GGAAAAATCTCAAATTCAATATTCTGAAATACCAAAATACCCTGAAGTGAAACGCGATTTAGCAATGCTACTTGACCAAAAAGTAAGTTTTGCTGACTTGGAAAAAGCAGCTTATAATACTGAACGAAAACTACTAAAATCGGTTAGTTTATTTGATATTTACGAAGGTGATAAAATTGAAGCCGGGAAAAAATCCTATGCGCTTAGCTTTATTCTTCAAGACCAATATCAAACGCTTACAGACAAAGTTGTTGACAAAGTGATGAATAAATTAATGCAAACTTTTGAAAGAAATTTTCAGGCTATTATCAGAAAATAGTTGAGGAATTAAGCTGATTTTGAAACCATTGATTAACGAAATATTTTTTTCTACCTTTACGTTTCTAATAAAGCTGCTTTCGTTTAAGAATATTTGATTAGACAGGAATAATGGAAGTTCAATCTATAAAACAACGTTTTGGAATAATTGGGAATTCGCCCCTGCTCAACCGTGCCATTGATATTGCACGACAGGTAGCACCTACTGATATTACGGTTTTAATTTCCGGTGAAAGTGGTACAGGCAAGGAGGTATTTCCAAAAATTATTCATCAGTTGAGTGCGCGTAAACACGGGCCGTATATAGCTGTAAACTGTGGTGCCATCCCCGAAGGAACTATCGATTCGGAACTATTCGGACATGAAAAAGGATCGTTTACCGGTGCCCATGAAGCACGTAAAGGATATTTCGAGGTTGTAAACGGTGGAACCATATTTTTGGATGAAGTTGCAGAGCTCCCATTGTCAACGCAAGTACGCTTGTTGCGCGTTTTAGAAAGTGGAGAATTTTTTAAAGTAGGCTCATCAAAAGTGATTAAAACAGACGTGCGTGTAGTGGCTGCTACAAATGTAAATATACCAGAGGCTATTTCTACCGGAAAATTTCGTCAAGATTTGTTTTACCGTTTGAATACGGTGCCTGTTTATATTCCGCCATTGCGCGAACGAAAAGAAGATATTCATTTACTATTCCGGAAATTTGCAGCCGACTTTGCCGAAAAATACCGCATGCCCAGTTTGCAGTTAAACGAAGAAGCTATTTCTTTATTAACCAATTACCGATGGAATGGAAATATTCGTCAATTAAAAAATATGACCGAACAACTTTCAATCATTGAAAAAAACAAAAATATTGAGGGGTTTACAATGCAAAAATATCTCCCTCACAGTGGTTCAAGCGATTTACCCGTTCTCTACAAAAAAGAAGGAAATAACGAAAGCATATCTGAAAGAGACATCCTTTACAAAGTACTTTTTGATATGAAAAAAGATATCAACGATTTAAAAAAAGTGGTGGTTGATATACTTGAAAATAGCGAAAGCTCTGAAAAAACACAGGATACAAATTCCCGACTAATCAAACAACTCTATCAGGATGTGAGCGAATCAGGCTCAGATCTTGATAAAATTGAAATTCAACAAAGATCAGAAAACGGTTTTGTGGATGAGCCCATTCAGCATTCAGAAGTCCTGGAAGAATCCTTATCTATTGAGAAAAAAGAAATTGACCTTATTCGACGTGCATTGGAAAAACACAACGGGAAACGAAAAAATGCTGCCGAAGAATTAGGAATTTCGGAACGTACACTTTATCGAAAAATTAAAGAATATAATATTAAATAAATGAGCAGACAGTTTAAAGAATTTACATTTATTGGAATTATTATTTTGTTCATCAGCGGATGCGGTGTTTACTCTTTTACTGGAGCCTCCATCCCACCCGAAGCAAAAACGGTTTCAATTCAATACTTCTCAAATAAGGCCGATTTGGTTGAGCCAACTTTAAGCCAAACACTTACCGATGCACTCAGAGATAAGTTTGCCTCACAAACTACATTGGATTTGGTATATCAGGGCGGAGATTTACAATTGGAAGGAGAAATTACTGAATATAGCACTAAGCCTACTGCAAATCAAGGAGGGGAAGTACAGCAAGGAGCTTTAAACCGACTTACAATTACAGTTAAAGTAATATTTGTTAACTTATTCGACGAATCTAAAAACTTTGAAACCTCATTTTCAAGGTATGATGATTATCCAAGTTCGGCGAATTTAAATGATGAAAAAGACGGGCTAATTGAATCTATTAACGAAGCCTTGGTAGAAGATATATTTAATCAAGCGGTTGTAAACTGGTAAAATAAATGAGGAAAGAAGAATACATATCATATTTAAATGCCCCTGAAAAACTAAGCGAAAAATCGCTTGGAAGTTTGGAGCAACTGGCTTCAGATTTCCCGTATTGTTCTTCAATTGAGATATTACTTATCCTCAATTATTTCAAAGAACGAAACATCCAGTTTGAAGCTCGACTCAGCAGAAGTGCAATAAAATCAGAAAACAGAAACACCTTCCGTAAAAAATTGAATGCACTTAGTGAAAGTTTAGAGAAAGTTGAGCTGCCAGATGAGTTTACCGATAAAGTTGTCGATCAGCAAGCAACCATTATCGACAACGACCAGCGAGCAAAAGAAGTTAAAGAATCCGAGAAAATCAAGGAATTAAAAGCTCGGATAGAACGTAAATTGGCTGAAATTGAACGCTCAAAAAAAGAAGGAAAAGGGAAGAAAGTCGCAGCAAAAACGGATGATACTGATTTAAATTCGTTGACTGATGCCAATAAATCAAAATCTAATTTCGAGTTAATAAATCAATTTATTGAGGCTGCTCCAAGCATTACTCGTAATAAAGTCGAATTTTTTGATCCCGTCGCTAAAGCAAAAGAAAGTATAACCGACAAAGAAAACATTGTAAGCGAAACACTGGCAAAAATTTATTACGATCAGGGTTACAAGGAAAAAGCCATCAAAATTTATAAGAAATTAAGTTTGAAATTTCCAGAAAAAAGTAGTTACTTTGCAGCCCAAATTAAAAGAATAGAAAAAGAAAAATAATTAAGCTAAAAACATTTAAACATGGGTGCATATATTCTGATCTCAGTCCTAATTCTAATTACTTGTACTTTACTGGTATTAGTTGTGTTGGTTCAAAACTCAAAAGGTGGTGGATT
>JAOZQX010000278.1:2450-3052 GCA_029931995.1 Bacteroidales bacterium | reverse complement strand
ATCATTGTTTTGGCTGCCACAGTCGTTCAGGCCGTATTTCCACCAATTACAAGGGCTGGCACGAAACTCAATTGGCAGAAACTGATGCAATTGGAAATGATAAATATGTGATTTTGGAAGATAAACGAGTGTTTGAAAAAATCAGTACGGACGTGCATCATCAATCGGGAATGTTATGTGTAGATTGTCACACTTCGTACGAAACCATGGGCGATGGAACATTGCATGCCCATAAAGAAAGTCAGATGCAAGTAAGTTGCGAAGACTGCCATTTTAAAGGCGAGGCCAAAACAATTCACAAAAGTGAACTGGATTTTGAAAATCAAAAAATTGTTAAGACTAAGAAATACGATCAGGAATATTTTTTAACCATTGCAAAAAGTGGAAAAGCAATCCCTAATACTTTTATTGACGAAAGCGGGAAAGCAAAACTTATTTCAAAAAACAGTGGAGAAATTTTCCCTCTGAATCCACCTGTTAACGTCTGTACAAACGGAAGTGCTCACGACAAACTTAGTTGTGGAAGTTGTCATACTTCCTGGGTTCCGCAGTGTATTGGCTGCCATAATGCTTTTGAAGAAAAAACCGAAACCTATGATTTT
>JAOZQX010000278.1:0-2440 GCA_029931995.1 Bacteroidales bacterium | reverse complement strand
TGCTCGATAATAAAATGATTAAAGGTGCTTGGATTGAATATGCCGGTGAATATTTTGCCGACCCTCCCACTTTAGGGGTTGAACAAACTAAGAATGACAAAAAACAGGTTTTAACTTTTATGCCGGGCATGGTTTTGAGCATTGATAAAGGCAATTATACCGGAGAAACTGAAGAAGTTTTCTATCGTTTATATGCACCTGCTTCGGGGCACACAACCATGACCAAAGGCCGTAATTGCAAATCTTGTCATAATGATCCTCTGGCTATCGGTTATGGCCGTGGAACGCTTGATTATATCATTTCTGACGATAAAGGACAATGGATTTTCAAACAGAGATTTGCCGATAATAAACACGATGGTTTACCGGAAGATGCATGGATTGGATTTTTAGAAGACACGAATAAGCTAAGATCCACACGAACAAATATGCGTCCTTTTAATCGTGAAGAACAAAAAAATATTCTAACAGTCGGGGCATGCTTAACCTGCCATGCAGGTGATTCAGAAGTAATGCAGAAAAGTCTGTTTGATTTTGAAAATTATCTAGCTTTGGTAAGCGATCAATGCAATCTTCCTACTTGGAATTAGGCTCATTAATTTTTTCAATCAACCAAGTAAATCTTCATGATTCATGAGGATTTTTAGTTTATCCCAAAAGACTGATTTTCTCTAAGTTATCCTTTTTCAGGAGTTCAATAGTCCCATTTTCATCACTTATTAATCCACTTTCTTTAAAATCTTTGAAAGCTCTAATCACACTCATAACGGAAAGCCCTGTAAATTCAGCCATGTCTTTTCTTGTTAACGACATATGAAACTTATCGGAATAATAAATATATTTTGCTAAAAACAGAAGTAATTCTGCAATTCTTCCATTAAGTTGTTTTTGTGTTAAAGAAACAATTTTATCGAAATGATAAAAAGTACATTTCGCCATTGTTGAAATTATTGATTTAGCAAATTCTCCATTTGATAAAATTAAACTTTCTATCTCCTTTTTATCTATTGCACAAACGACAGTATCTTCAATTGCTGCAACAGAATACTGCAATAAATCATCTCTAAAAAGTGCAGGCAAACTAATGAGGGTTCCTGTAGGATATAAGTTTAAAATTAAGTTGTGTTTACTATTTATTTCTTTGTAAACTTTGGTTAAACCTTTTTGAACAAATAAAATATGTGTTACAAAAGAACCTTGTTTTGCAATTATTTCTCCTTTCTTATATCGCAATTCAACTCGTTTTAGGGATACAGAATCGAGTTCATTTTCTGAAAGTTTACAAAAACATAATGATTTGTTTTCACAAATAGAACAAATATTTTCTGATATATTCAAATTTTTACGTTTTAGAATTATTTATGAATCAGAGATTTAATAAAACAAGCATTAACATAGCTCTGTTTTCTAATTAACATAGCTCTATTTTTCACTATTTATAAAGCAACTTTTTTCTCAGCTAATTTATAATACAAAGGTATCCAATAAATCTAATCTTTCAAAAGATTAAATCTACATATCTATATCTTTACATTTAATTAAAACATTATTAAAAACATCATATTATGATGAAAATAAAACGAATTTTAGTTTCTTTCTTAATTTTGATAACCATCTGGTTTTTATACAATAACACTTTAGACATTACTGCATTCGTTATTGGAATTGTTCTATCATTATTAACTTCAATAATTTTTTGTCAAAGCTGTAATGTTTTTAATGAATTTAAATTCACGCCACTTGCATTTTTATATTCCGTTAAATTTGTTTTTATTTTCTTAATCGAATTGATAAAATCAAATCTTGATGTTGCAATAAGAGTATTAACCCCTTCGCTTCCAATTAATCCGGGAATTGTTGAAGTCAAAACAAAACTGACTTCAAAAATGGCAAGAATGTTACTCGCCAATTCAATAACATTAACTCCCGGAACTCTTACTGTTGAAATTATTGATGACTCATTATTTATACACTGGATTGATGTTAAAGATGATGAAGTTGAAGTTGCTACAAAAGAAATTGTTTCAAAATTCGAAAACTGTTTAATTAAAATATATGATTAATACAATATTATTAATAGCAGCAATTATAATAATGCTTGCCATTTTTATTTCTGCATACAGATTTATTATAGGTCCAAACATTGTTGATAGAGTAATATCATTCGATGTAATAACTGTTTCCTCAATTGCCCTTATTGTTATAATTACAAGCATGTTAGGCAAAATAATATATTTAGATATTGCAATCGTATACGGAATATTAAGTTTTTTAAGTGTGATAATTATTGGTCGATATTTAGAAAAAGGAATGTAATATGGAAAGTCTAAAACTAATTGGAGCAATTATAACGCTCATCGGTTCAATATTTATTTTTCTGGGTTCACTAGGACTATTACGAATGCCCGATTTTTTCACCAGAATTCAAGCAGGAACAAAA
>JAOZQX010000277.1:1440-3058 GCA_029931995.1 Bacteroidales bacterium | reverse complement strand
TATTAAACATAAATTATTCATATCGCAATGCATCAACCGGATTTGAATTTGCCGATTTTATGGCATGAAATGAAATGGTTAAAATAGCTATTACCAATGCAATAACTATAGCAATTATTAGATAAGCATAAGGCATAGAAACCCTATATACAAATGTTTGCAGGAAGCTATCAGATAAATAAATTGCCACTGGAGCTGCAACTATGCCTGCAATAATAATTAGTTTTATAAAGTCTTTAATCAATAGTCCAACAATTTGTATTACCGAACCACCCATTACTTTGCGAACTCCAATTTCATTGGTTCGTTGTTCAACCACAAATGAAATTAACCCATATAATCCTAAACATGAAATCAGTATAGATAGAATTGCAAAATAAGTAAAGATGCTTAATGAGTTTCTTTCATTTTCATATAAATCAACAAGACGCTGTTCAACAAAAGTGTAATCAAAAGTAGCATCTGGGAAAAAATTTCGCCAGGTTTCTTCTACAAATTGAACATTCTTATTCTGGAATTCTTGCTTTTCAGCTTTGCTGAGATTTTCTTGTGGATTAGCAAACTTAACTATTATGCTACGATTATTTGACCGATCAACAGTGAAGAATGCCGGTTCAATTTTGGTTCTCAACGAATAGTAGTGATAATCACTAACAACCCCAATTACAGTTCTTAAATCTGTAGAATCTCCTTCAAACTGTCTGCCGATAGGATTATCCCAACCAAGTTCTTTAACAGCTATTTCGTTTAAAATAACTGATGAGCCATTCATATCGAAGGCATAATCACGACTAAAATCTCGTCCTTCAACAATAGGTATTTGCATCAAATCAAAAAACTCAGGATCGACACCACAAATACGATACATTAATTGTTGAGGTATTGAATCGCTGGTAGCACGAAAACTCTGTGAACCAGATGTTCCCGTAACTGAAGCAGCTGCGCTAACACCTACAATATCAGGATTCTTTAATAATTCGGCACGAATAATATCTGCCTTTTCATTATCTGTAGGATTAAAGAAAGGAATCTCCATTACATTTTCATAATTATAACCCAGATCTTTTTTCTGAGTATAATTAATTTGCTTTTGGATAACTAAGATTGAAAATATCAGTGTAATGGTAATGGTAAATTGTATAGCTACCAATATTTTAGTTAACAAGCCAGACTTGCCTTTAACACTTCCTTTTGCACCTTTTAATACTACAATGGGTTTAAATCTGGAAAGATAATATGCCGGGTACAAACCCGTAATCAAACTAACCAGGATAAATATCCCCACCAATCCAATATTGAAAAGATTATTATGAATAAAATTTATAAAAAGTTCAGTGTTTAGCAATTTATTGAACATTGGGAGCAGCAGCTCTACAAGCCCTAATGATAAAATAATAGATAAAATAGTTATTATTACTGATTCGCTATTAAACTGATATATAAGACTTAAGCGATTTGCACCAATAATCTTTCGCATACCTACTTCTTTGGCTCTTTTTATAGAGCGCGAAATAGCTATATTGATAAAATTAATGCATGCAATAAATAAAATCAGAAATGCAATAAGTGAAAAGATATAAATAATTTGAATGTCTCCCATATTCACTTGCCATTGAAA
>JAOZQX010000277.1:0-1340 GCA_029931995.1 Bacteroidales bacterium | reverse complement strand
CCATCATTTCAAACTGAAGATGAAACTCTTCAGGAAGATCTTTCATAATACCTGTAATCAGATAGGAATCGGCATTATTGAATCTCATTGTTTTGCCTAATGCATTTTCAACAGTTGAAAAATATTTTAAGGCAGCCTTTTCAGATATTACCGCTGTATTTGGTTCTAATAAAGCTTCTTTTGGATCACCATATAATAAATGAATACTGAGTAAATTAAAAACAGAAGTATCCGCAAAAATGATTCCCTCCTGTTTAATAATCTTACCACTAAGCTCAACAGGTATACGACCTCTGGGCCATAAACGAACAGCATTTGTTACTTCCGGAAAATCTTTAACCATAGCAGGACCTAATGGCCCCATTGTTATTGCGACATGCTGATCACCAACTCCCTGAGCATGTTGAATTTCAACAGCTCTATAAAGAGAATGCTTCTTTTCTATATGCTGATCGAATGAAAGATGATGTTGAACATACATCATAATCAGCAGAAAAGAAGCAATCCCGATAGTGAGTCCAATTATATTGATCAGGGCGTAAGAACTATTTTTACTTAAATTTCTTAAACCAATTTTTATATAACTGGGCATAATTCACTTTATTTCATTTACACTAAGTTTAAACAGTTGCTGAACTTTTAATGTTTTCATTAATAACCTGTCCGTCAAATAATCTGATTACACGTTGAGCATATTCAGAATCTCTTTGAGAGTGAGTTACCATTATGATAGTGGTTCCTTTTTGGTTCAAGCTTTCCAACAAATTCATTACTTCTTCACCATGAGCAGAGTCAAGGTTACCAGTAGGCTCATCCGCTAAAATTAAAGATGGGTTAGCTACAACCGCTCTAGCTACAGCTACACGCTGTTGCTGTCCACCTGATAATTGCAATGGAAAGTGCTTTTTACGATGAATGATTTGCATTTGTTCCAATACTTCTTCCACTCTTTGTTTACGTTCTTTAGCTGAATAACCCAAATAAATTAAAGGAAGTTCAACATTTTCAAAAACATTTAACTCATCAATCAGGTTAAAGTTTTGGAATACAAAACCAATATTGTTTTTACGCAAATTGGCTCTTTGTTTTTCAGAATGTTTTGAAACTTCATTTTCAAGGAAATTATACTCGCCAGAAGTTGGGTTATCTAATAATCCAAGAATGTTTAATAAAGTTGATTTACCACATCCTGAAGGACCCATAATGGCTACGAATTCTCCTTTTTTAATTTCGAATGACACCTCGTTTAAGGCAGTAGTTTCTACTTCGTCTGTTCTAAAGACATTTGAAAGATTTTCAGTTTTAATGAAACGCATTATAAAATATGCTAGATTCGGCCG
>JAOZQX010000276.1 GCA_029931995.1 Bacteroidales bacterium | reverse complement strand
TTATCTTGCCATGATTTATATTGGTATTTTGCTTGCGCAGATAAGAATTAGAGATATGATAAAAAGGTTGGATGTGTTTGCACTTTGCTTCAATAAACTGATTTTGCTCCCGCTACTATTTATATTTCTTTTCCGCTTTTTAATTGAGGTGCTGAATTTACAAATGAACAGCATTGCTTTTTCTGTTTTGATATTGGAAGCAGCCATGCCATGTATGACGATCTTGGTATTGCTGGCTAAACAATATGGAGCAGATGATGAATTGGCTATGAAAAATTTTGTGGTTTCAACTATTCTTAGTTTACTGAGCTTGCCTTTTATTTTGTATATGCTACAAATATAAAATGCAAAGCCAAAAGCCTCGCATTTTAATTATCTCGTGTTTTTTTAATTCCTATTTTAAAACTCTTACACCATTATTGTAAGTAGCTACAAAAGTATCGGATAATCCATTGCGTTTTAAAATATTGGCATAGGTTTGTGCATCGTAATAGCTATTAAATAAACCTGTTGAATACCGATAAAGACCGTTTTGAAGAGTATAATAAATAGCTTGAGTTATGCTGTATCTTTCACGGTACTGTTGTATGTTTTTTGCCGGCACGCGCGAAGCAAGAATCTGTACGGTATAGATTTTTCCACTTACGGGGATGGTATTAATGTCACCGCTGATTATGGTTGTTGTGGTTCTGCCGGTTCCATCAGTTACAACCAATTTTTCGTAATTGTTTGATTTGAGTTTGAGTGCATCTTTAGCACTGATAATATTAGCCGATCCAGTAGGTTGGTTAGTAGTTACCTGACCTCCGCCGGTAATAAAATGTTTTCCTTCATCAGGTACCAGTCCTATTTCCCCTTTTACTTCTCCTTCGGCAACATCACCAAAATTGCTTATGTTCTCTTTGTTAATGTTTTGGATTGAAGCATAACTGTAAACAGCATCATATTCAACAACTCTTGGCATTCCTGCCATAGGATCGCGACGTGTGCGTTTTACTTTTTCAACGTTTGTTCTCCGCTCACGCTCCATATCTTCACGTTGTTGCTCTCTACGATTCTTTTTGGATTGGCGATCCTGATATTTTTCTAATTTTCGTGCTTCACGATCGTAATCTGTTTCTTGTTTTCCTGCTTTACGGAAAACATTACTCACTCCCGATAAATTATAAGTAAGTCCTGCTGAGATATAGGCATAATTATCCTGTTTTGATTCGCCAGAAATATAGGCATCTAAATCGTCCGAATTGATTCTGTGTAAAGAAGCTTCAATATTAAAGCCAAATTTCTTTCCTATTGCAAAATACATACCCAAACCAAGAGGAATGCTTAATGTTGGAGTCCAAGCCTTCATGCCATTTGCATCAAAACCACTTCGTGCTTCCTCACTATTATTATCTAAGTCTCGCAAAATAGTTGCCCAATTTGCAAATCCAATTCCAATTGTATTATAAAGATGAACGGTACGTGCTTCATTATAACCAAAAAGTAAATTGCTGATATTTATAACAGTATGAAAGTTAACTTCCATGAAATCTGAGTCAAAATATAGATTTGCAGCTGGAGCTCCCGTTAAATTGAGGCTGGTGCCATGTAAATTCCCCATGAGGTATTGGGCACCTATACCAAAAATTGGAGAGAGTTGTTTGCGAAGAATAAACCCATACCCAATTTTCCAATCATCTTGGTAAGGTTTAAGATTCTGACTAATATCGGCAAATGCCAAAGTAGTTCCTATATTTGCATTTATGGAGAAATTTCCAAAGAATCCGGTGGTTTGAGAATTATCATAATATTGCCCAAAAACAGATTTCGAAGAATTGAATGCAAAAAGAGTGCTAATACAAATCAGTATAATAAATCTTTTTTTCATAGTAGGCTTATTTACAAAATTGTTCTAGGTATTCAAGTACACCACCAAACCCAAGGTCAAAAGCTTTATTCCAATCTTCACAAGCACCCTCTAGGTCGTTTGTGTAAAAACGGGAGACACCTCGATTATAATAATTTTTTATCCAGTTAGAGTAACCCATAATGTCCTTTGGAGGGATATCAATGGCTTTGTCAAAATCTTCGATAGCAGCACTGTAATTCCCCATTTTTGTTTGTGCAATACCTCTGTAGGAATAAATAAGTGAGAATGCTGTATCGGGATTGTATCCAAAAGCTGTATTGAAATCAGTAATGGCTCCGTCAAAATTACCGGCTTGGTATTTCAAAATACCCCATTTAAAGTATGATTGAAAATCATCTGGTCCGCCAGAGGTAGGGATGTTAAATATTTCCGAATCACGAATAAATTTTTTGAACTGGTAAAATTTAGCTTCATAAAAGGAAACATCAAAAAGTTTATCAGCATTTCGTGGATCAAGGTACCATGATGATAATGATTCTTTTGAAAATGAACTAATCATCTTAAATTTAACAGATTCTCTTCCATCTTTTTGAATAGGCAAAACAGCAAATACTAAATTAGCAGCATTAACATTAGTTTGGTTTTGAGTAGCTTGTATTTTACTAACAACGATATCGTCAATTAATCTATGGTCGTAATTTCTAACTTTCCCGGCACAAAAAACCTTCATATTTACTGCGTATGGTTGATTGAAAGGAACGTCATGGGGGAGGACTTTTGACAGGCTTTCAGCTTCAAATACAAAAAACATCATCGATTCGAATGGTTCCCAGCCTTCTTGCAGTAAAGGGAACTCATATCCACCGTCTTGATATTTAATTAATAGAACATTGTATTGAATATCATCAATTAAAACCTTTTTTAATTCTAAAACATTGAAATTTTTAACACCCAACTTTCTAAGTGGGGATGGATTCCTATTAGTTTTGAAATCGGAAAAAGGAATACGGTTTTTTGAACTAGCCCATTTCCCATTATCCTGCAATGACCAGCCATCAGCATGTTCCGGCAGAAAAAACCCGGAAGCAGTATCTGTTGCAAACATTATTCGATCCCACATATTGACATGTCCGCACATCGGGGCTGCCAGTAGCTTCGGATCAATCCTGAGTAAATGGCGGCATCCACCACAGGCATCCCATATAAGATTCGA
>JAOZQX010000275.1 GCA_029931995.1 Bacteroidales bacterium | reverse complement strand
ATACAAACTAGACAGAAATGGTAGACCAACAAAAGCTGCATGGATCATGTCTAAATACCCTACTAAAGGAGATATAACTGTTGCCATTGGAGATTCAGATGGCGATGGAGATAATGATGTTCTAGTTGGTTACAATAGAGGATTTTATTTATTTGAAAATTTTTTGTATAATAATAAATAAAATTATTCAAATATTAATTCAAAACTATCAATATTTTCAACTACATAATCATCAATTTTATTTAATTGTTCTAAATCAGTAGAAGTTGTAAAATCCGCAGAATCAAGACCTAATATAGGTATTGTTAATTTTTGTTTTTTAATATCTTCATAAGTTATTTCTACAAATCCACCTACTTCATTATTTCTTGTAATTCCACCAGTATAAAATGTTTCATTAAATTTAATTTCTGGAATAATTATAGTTTCTCCTCCTGCACGCATTATTTCTTGAGGAATAGTTAAACCATTAGTTTTAAATAAAAATGCTTGGAGTTCATAAAATCCAGGAACTAATTTAATTGATGGAAAACTTGTTTGGTTGCCCAAATAATTTATTTGCGATACATATTCTATTTCTCCAACTTCAGGAATTCTTGTTAACACTAAAACTACTTGTTCATTTACACTAACATCTCTATTAGCATTAGACCTAAAAGCCCATTCATAACCTTCACTAGTAGTCTCTTTACCAGCCATTCTTTTTCTAATATTAACTTCTAAAACTGATTCAGGATAAATATCCACTGTGACATTTTGTTCTATACCTTGAAATGAATCAATAGCAGTAGATGTAACAAATGATTCTGTTTTAAAACCTGAAATGTGCCCTCCAATACATACTGGTAAAGGAGTTGTTAAAGATGCAATACCATCTTTTAGTTTAGTGGTTCCCATAAATAAATCATTAGGACCACAAGTATAAGTTAAAACAACTCCTGACACTGGTTCATTAGTATATGGATTTTTTGTTTCAATAGTTATATTACCACTAGTCCAAAATACAGGGTCTGCAAATAAGTAATAAGAGACGACATCCCCAATTGGGGATGTCGTCTCTTATTCTTAAAAAAAAATAAAATCAATTATTCTTAAGAAGAATTTTCCTATTTTTGACCAAACTTAAAACCGTAGAATGAAAAACAGAAGTCTAATATCAATTGATGATTTCAGCAAGGCAGAATGGATAAAAATCCTCGATATTGCTGAAGATTTTGAAAAAAATCCCAAGCAACGAATACTAGAAGGTCAAGTTGTTGCTACTTTATTCTTTGAACCCTCAACACGTACACGTTTAAGTTTCGAGAGTGCAGCTTCTTATTTAGGTGCCAAAGTGATTGGTTTTACCGATGCTGCCTCATCCAGTGTTAAGAAAGGAGAAACCTTGAACGACACAATTCTAACGGTAAGCAATTATTCCGATATTATTGTGATGCGCCACCCACGCGAAGGCAGTGCACGATACGCAAGCGAGGTAGCCCCTGTTCCCGTGATTAATGCAGGCGACGGTGCCAATCAACATCCCACACAAACATTGTTGGATTTGTATTCGATTCGTAAAACCCAGGGGACGCTCGACGATTTAAATATTACTTTTGTGGGTGATTTAAAATATGGAAGAACGGTACACTCACTGGTCATTGCATTGTGTAATTTCAATGCAACATTCCACTTGGTTTCGCCACAAGAATTAAAATTACCGAGTTACATCAAAAGACACATTAAAGAGCGGAAACTTAAATATCATCAGTATACTGATTTGAATGAAGCCATTCCAAGCTCAGACATACTTTATATGACCCGCGTTCAGAAAGAACGTTTTTCAGATCCTATTGAATATGAGAAAGTGAAGAATGCATACATTCTTAACAATGCAATGTTGGAAGATGCAAAAGAAAAAATGAAGGTTCTTCATCCATTGCCAAGAGTCAATGAAATTAACGAAGATGTGGACACCAATCCGAAGGCATACTATTTTCAACAAGCACAAAACGGCGTTTATGTTCGTCAGGCATTATTAACCTCAATACTTGGAGTAAAATGAGCGAAGTAAGAAAAGAATTAAAAGTATCGGCCATTGAGAATGGTACGGTAATAGATCATATTCCTGCAAATGTTGTGTTTCAGGTCATGAAAATTTTAAAGCTGGATGAAATAGACCGACCGGTTTTAGTGGGCACTAACCTTGGCAGCAAAAAATTTGGAAAAAAGGGAATCATAAAAGTTAATAATAAGTTTTTCGAAAGCGAAGAAATCAATAAAATTGCCCTTATTGCTCCAAAAGCTACGCTTATCGTAATCAAAGATTTTGAGGTAGTTTATAAGAAACAGGTTGAGCTTCCAAAATCAATTAAACATTTTGTAAAATGCGTAAATCCAAACTGTATAACTAATTACGAAAATATCGATACAAAGTTCGAAGTTCATTTTACCGATGAAAACGAAGTAAAATTACATTGCCGTTATTGCGAAAAATTTACCGCACAAGGCAATATGACATTTATTTAATTGCAACCTTTAAAATTGTAATTTTTGAGCTTTCTCTTTTGAGGAAGCTCTTTTTATGCAAATGCAAATTTTTAATAATAAATACGTAGAAGAGCTGATAAAGCAGGGTGAACATCAAAAGTTGGATTTCAAATATGAAATTACCGACTCCAAGAAAATCGCCCGTACACTATCAGCATTCGCTAATACAGATGGAGGAAAAATATTAATTGGTGTAAAAGATAATGGAGCAATAGCTGGAATTCGATCCATTGAAGAATATCATATGCTCGAAGCTGCCGCCCAAATGTATTGCAAACCCGAAATACCTTTTAAAGCAAAAGAGTGGAATATTGAAGGAAAGACAATTCTGGAAATTACCATACCTAAACGTAGTGGGGAACCTCATAAAGCTTCAAATCATGATGAGAAATACATGGTCTTTATAAGAGTAAATGATCAGAACTTACTTGCCAACAGTGTTCTTTTAAAAGTCTGGCAAAAAAAAGAGAATAAGATTGAAATTAAAATAGAATATAAAGAGGCTGAGAAGACTTTGTTGAATTATTTGAAAGATCATGA
>JAOZQX010000274.1 GCA_029931995.1 Bacteroidales bacterium | reverse complement strand
TTTCATCAAACATAGTGGTAGCGCTTGTTAAAAAACAAATTCCAGATAAAGTTCGTATCCCGACATTCATTGTAATTATTGCATCTTTTGTGACCATCGTTGAGTTGAGTATGCAAGCTTATGTGCCTTCATTATTCGAAGCATTGGGATTGTTTATTCCTCTGATTGTTGTAAACTGTTTGGTGCTTGGTCGTGCCGAAGGCTTTGCTTCAAAACAAAACTTAGTATCATCAATTGTTGATGGTGCTGGTATGGGATTGGGTTTCACTTTTGCTTTAACTCTTTTGGGTGGAGTACGTGAGATGTTAGGAAATGGTTCAATCTTTGATTATAAATTTATTGAAGGCGATGCTATTTTAATTTTCATCCTGTCGCCGGGTGCATTTATTGTGCTTGGATACCTTGTTGCCTTAATTAACAGAATTAAAAAAACAGCTTAATATTTGAGATATGGAATATTTTGTAATTATAATCAGTGCGATATTTGTTAGCAATATTGTTCTTAGTCAGTTTCTGGGTATTTGTCCTTTTATTGGGGTTTCCGGTAAAGTAAGCACTTCTGTGGGGATGAGTGGAGCGGTATTATTTGTAATGACTATCGCAACCATCGTAACATGGTTGATTCAAACCTATATTTTAATTCCTTTCGGAATTACATTCTTGCAAACCATTTTCTTTATTCTGGTAATTGCAGCTTTAGTGCAAATGGTTGAATTAATTTTGAAAAAAGTAAGTCCTCCTTTATATCAGGCGTTAGGTATTTTCTTGCCCTTAATTACAACCAACTGTGCGGTTTTAGGTGTGGCTATCCAAACACATTCGAAAAATTTCGACTTAATGGAAAGCGTTGTTTTTGCGATCGCAAATGCCATTGGTTTTGCTTTGGCGATGATTCTTTTTGCCGGCTTGCGTGAGCATATGGATTTAATGCGTGTTCCTAAAGGAATGAAAGGCGTACCGATTGCATTGGTTGTTGCCGGTATTTTAGCAATGGCCTTTTTAGGGTTCTCCGGATTAGTATAATTACATTAAAGAAATATTTTTTAAGCCCTTTCTATTGGAAAGGGCTTTTTTTTAATTCCATTTTACTCAGAATAGATTTTAAAAGCTCTTCGGATATGAAGAGAAGAGCTTTGAAAGCAGTTTTTGCGAAGCAAAAAAGTCCTTGTAAAGTGTGTCTTTTCTTTTGGTTCGTTTTCTTTAGACAAGCAAAGAAAATGAACAATATAATGAGGGCATTTCGACTTCTCAATGTCCGAACAAATAAAAAGCCCTCCCTGATATTCAGAGAGGGCTTTTTATTTAATTATTCTACGATAAAATTTCTACTGCATTTTATAAGACACCGAATTAATATTCATTCCTGCACCAACTGATGCAAAAACAATTGAATCACCTGCGTTTATTTTGTGCGAATCCATCTTACCTTTTAATATAAGATCTAATAAAGTAGGTACGGTGGCTACCGATGAATTACCCAACCACGAAATGGTCATTGGCATTACATCTTTAGGTATATCTTTAATATCGTATAAGCTGTAAAGTCTTTTCAAAATGGCGTCATCCATTTTACCATTGGCTTGGTGAATGAGTACCTTTTTAATTTCGCTAAGTGGAGTATTGCTTTTTTCCAAAGCGCCTTTTATCGCTTGTGGTACATGTTCGAGAGCATATTGATAAAGCTTTCGCCCATTCATTTTCAAAAAAGTGTTTTTATTGTCGGGGTTGTATGACTTACCCATGTATAACATTTTCGAATATAAAAAGGTATCCGAACGTGTTTTATGAGCCAGAATACCAATAGGTGTATCACTTTCTTTGGCTTCTAAAATAGTAGCTCCGGCACCATCAGCATACAACATGCTATCTCTGTCATGAGGATCCGAAATTCTGGATAAAATATCGGCACCAATAATCAATACTTTTTTGGCATCTCCCGATTTTATATAATAATCGGCTTGAATAACACCCTGCAACCAGCCCGGACAACCAAAGGGTAAATCGTAAGCAACCGTCTCAGGATTATTAATTTCCAATTTATGTTTAACACGTGCAGCTATACTGGGCACAATATCCACCTCTTTGTTGTCACTTTTTAATTCGCCAAAATTGTGTGCAACAATAATATAATCTAAATCTTCTTTATTAATGTTAGCCGATTTAATGGCCTCCACCGCAGAAAAATAAGAAATATCAGAGGTCGTTAATTGATCCGTAACATAGCGTCTTTCGGCAATAGTTGTAATTTCCAAAAACTTATCAATGATCTCCTGATTGTCTTTATCAAGTTTCTTTCCGTTGGTTTCGTAAAATTCATTAGTCAAAAAGTCTTCATTCTTGATACATCTTGTAGGGATATAACTTCCCGTTCCTGTGATTACACTGTATATATTCTTGCCCATAATTTAGTTCACGTTTGTTGGTTTTGAAGCGCCAAAGGTAATAATTATTTATTTGCGCTCACAAGATATTGTTAGGTCTTATGTTTTCAGTTTTACTTTTGGCTAAACCGGATTTTTGTCCCTTTTGCCCGACAAAGCTTTTGTGTAGTTGGGCTGATAAAAAGTGTGAACGAATGCCAACGGTCAGCGATATGGTTTAGTTGCTGTTTTCGAACTTTTATTCTTTCATTTAATATAGTAATCAAATGTAATTTGCGTCCATGTTTCCATTCCTTCGTAAAATTCAGCTAAATCAGATTTATCAATCCAATCTGCTGTCATCTTATCCGGTTCATTAACAATGACATCTTTATTTGATACATGAATATTATATAAAAGCCCTATATGAACCTTGCCAACCGAGATTGTATCATCATTTATAAAGCCTATAAACTCTATATCCTCTATTGTGCAGGCATTTAATAGCTTAACTTCTTCAAACAACTCTCTCTCTAATTCATCAATAAAATACTGTCCTTCAGACTCCGTAGAGTTGCTTGGATTCATATGACCACCTACTCCTAAATGAAGT
Organism: Bacteroidales bacterium; assembly: GCA_029931995.1. Classification (GTDB taxonomy): domain Bacteria; phylum Bacteroidota; class Bacteroidia; order Bacteroidales. Next base: position 99 of record JAOZQX010000274.1, on the reverse strand, counting down.
TTGTTGTGTAATCGTTTTTCTGTTTGCCCGTATGTTCTCTTAAATAAGTAAAATGAATCTTTATGAGTAATTTCAGTTAATTCTTGATCAGGTTTTAAA
>JAOZQX010000273.1 GCA_029931995.1 Bacteroidales bacterium | reverse complement strand
AGCCAAAGATATTATATCCATTAAAGGCCGTTTTGAATTTGGAGTTAGCTTCTCGCCCGATGGAAAACAATTTGTATATGGTGTGGTTTTAAATGATACAAGCTATGCCATAATGTACACACATGAAACCAAGGAAGGTTGGTCAACGCCAAAAAGAATATCGCTCTCAGAAGGTAAACGAAGAAATGAGATGGAAGCATCATTCAGTCCGGATGGTAAACATATATATTTTGCGCCTTATAATGATGGAATGGATGTAGGAATTTGGAAAGTTGATATTACTGCTGAAGGTTGGAGAAACCCACAACCATTAGACTCGCTTATTAATTCCGGGCCTGCTTTTTATCCGGTATGTACAAATAGCAAAACGCTTTATTACACCAATATTATTGAGCGAAAAATCTATAAAGCAGAATATAAGAATGGGAAATATGACTCTACTCAAGAAGCAGGTTTTCCATTTGGTATGCATTGTTTTATTGTTCCCGATGAAAGCTATGCATTAATTGATGGCCGAGATGAAAGCAGTATTGGGAAAGGCGATATTTATGTGGTCTTTAAAAATACGGAAGGCGAATGGAATGAGCCCATTAATCTAGGTTCACGTGTAAACAGCACCTATTCCGAGAGTTGTCCTGCACTCTCACACGATGGCAAATATATTTTCTTTAGCCGTTACAATGACGAGAATGGAATGTCGGATATTTATTGGGTAGATGTTAAGGTTATTGAACAATTTAGATAATTCCAAATAACATTGAATATGACAAAAACACTTGCATTATTAGCTTGTATTTTATTGTTAGGCTGCACTCAAGAAAAAAAGACCGATTCAGAGTCAAGCCAAGGAGACAAATATTTTAACTCAATATTACCTGATGATTCGGCAATTCTATTTGCAAACAGAACAATTTCAACCGGAATGCATGACGACGGAGGGCCACAATATACCAGCAATTTCAATGAAATTTATTATAGGATTGCTCAGGTACCTCATAGTATCATTATTAAAAGAAATCGAAAAAACAATCAATGGTCAGAACCTGAAATTGTTTCATTTTCTGGCCAATATAATGATGGAGTTCCTGCACTGAGACCTGATGATTCAAAGATTTATTTTGAGTCGTATCGACCGAATAGTCAAAGCGGTTCTCCGAAGAACAATGAAGACAATTGGTATTCGGAAAGAAAGGGTGAAAAGTGGAGTAAAGCTATTGTATTAAATGATAATGTAAATTCTGATAATCCAGAATTTGGAGTTTCTGTTTCGAAGAACGGAACTATATATTTTACCAGCATATCTAATGATGCAGCAAAAAATTTGATGATTTTTAAATCTGAATTGAAAGACAATCATCATCAAAAAAGGATTTTATTAGCTGATATTATAAATTATCCAAATGCTGCAACACCATGCATAGCCCCTGATGAATCTTTTATCATTTTCACTTCTATGAATCGCAAGGATGGGTTTGGAGGCGGTGATCTTTATGTGAGTTTTAAAGATGAGAAAGAGGAATGGACTAATCCTCAAAATCTTGGGTCAACTATTAATTCAACTTTTAATGACTATTTTCCTTCTTTATCACCTGATGGCAAATATTTGTTTTTTGTAAGTGATAGAGGTCATATATGGTCTTATTCTCAGAAAAAGAAGACATACAAAGAAATGATAAATCTGTACCAATCATCCGGAAACGGAAAGAATGATATTTATTGGGTGAACACTTCTTTTTTAGATCAACTCAAACCTAATCACAAATAAAAATGTAGAGCCGCATTTATTCCCTCTTGATTACTATCTTTGAAAAAAATAAAAATGGAATTTACTTTAAAAGATCAGGAATATATCGAATTAATGAAACTCCTAAAATTCATGGGACTGACAGATACCGGAGGAGAGTCAAAGATAAGGATCGACAACGGAGAAGTGAAAATAAACGGAGAAGTTGATTTACGCCGACGCAGGAAATGCCGTGCAGGTGATAAAATTGAATTTGCAGGACAAACGATTGTGATAAAAGAACAGACGAAATAATATATCATAAGATTTAAAACTACAGATATAAAAAAGATCTTAAAACACTTTCCAAAATTTCTTAAGTTTGTATTCATTTTTAGAAACAGGTTTATAGATGATTATGGATACTAAACAAGAGAAAGTTAGCATTTTCCAACGCATGTTAAATTGGACTGAACGCGCAGGAAATGCTTTGCCTCACCCGGCTACCCTTTTTGCCTTATTTGCTTTATCAGCACTTTTATTGTCGGCCTTAGGTTATGCCCTAGGTTGGGAAGTTATCCACCCCGGAACCAAAGAAATAATTAAACCCATCAACCTTTTATCACAAGAAGGCATTCATCGTATTTTACTCGAGATGGTAGATAATTTCACTGGTTTTGCTCCTTTGGGAATTGTATTGGTTGCTTTGTTGGGTATTGGTATTGCCGAACAAAGCGGATTAATCAATGCTATTATCCGTTTGCTGGTTTTAAACTCACCCAAAAAGATACTCACTTTTGTAGTTGTTTTTGCAGGAATTTTATCAAACGTTGCTTCAGATGTTGGTTATGTTTTATTAATCCCATTAGCCGGAGTAATTTATATTGCTGTTGGACGCCATCCTATCACAGGAATGGCAGCAGCTTTCGCAGGAGTTTCTGGGGGCTTTAGTGCCAACCTGATTTTAGGTACAGTTGATCCCCTTTTAGCCGGACTTTCGCAGGAAGCGGCTCAGATTTTGGATCCAGCCTATGAGGTCAACCCAACGGCCAATTATTATTTTATGATTGTTTCCACCTTTATAATTGCCATAGTAGGAACCATAATCACCGAAAAGCTTATCGAACCCCGACTGGGAAAATACAAAGGCAAACTGGACGAAACTGAAAAATCATTTGACAAGCTCAACAAAAAAGAGAAAAAAGGCTTATGGATTGCCCTATTCACCCTTATCGGAATTGTAATCATCACTCTCATTGGTATTCTCCCTGAGGATGGTTTCTTCAGAGGTAGTGATGGAACAGTGCTTAATTCCCCATTGATTAGAGGAGTTGTAGCCATGTTATTCT
>JAOZQX010000272.1:2174-3082 GCA_029931995.1 Bacteroidales bacterium | reverse complement strand
AATCTACAATTTTGTGTCTTGTGATTTATTTGGATTTTGAGATTTGTCATTTTTCTCATCATCACATGTACATTCCTCTCGCCTATACGACCAATACATTATATATATAGCAAATATCACAAAAACGATTGACAATCCAAAGGTAGCTGTGAAACCAAACAATTCGTAAAAAAAAATCCCGAATAAGGGAGCAATCAAAGCACGGCTGCCAACTAAAGATAAATGCAAGGATTGATAAGTTCCTGCTTCATCCGGTTTGCAAAAGTAGGACGAGCCAATGTTCCACAGTAAAACCATGGCTGCAGCAAATACGCCATGAAATACCACATAAGCAATCAATGAATAATACAAACGTATATTCATAAAATCGGTATAATAAGGGAAATAAGATGTTAATCCGAGAAAGAAAATATATAGCCCGAGCGAACCATAGGTCAACATTCCAAATTTCCGAGGATCAATTCGGCCCATCAATTTACCAAAGAAAGGCAAAAGAATAATTGCAATAATATTGTAGGCATTCCGATAAAAAGCTACACTGGAATAATTCAGATTCAACTCTTCATAGAAATAAATAAACAAAATGGGAGTGGTAAACATAAACGCAAAACCATACAACATAAAACCTGCCTCGAAATGGCGGTATGGCACATTCTGTTTCAAAATTTGATACATATTTCTTCCAGATTGTAAAACCGATTGAATAACAGTTTTCCTATGAGTTTGTGGTTCTTCCTCCGGAAAATGAATTCTTGTCAATAAATAAACCGAGAAGGCACCCAAAATAGCCGTTAGCGGAAAAACGTAAACAAAAACATAATGATCGGCATCCAGCATTAAACCATAAATAAAAGTAACAACCAGCATCACAACTTTATTTAAAGAAGTGGAAATACTGTAAAGCCGAC
>JAOZQX010000272.1:0-2164 GCA_029931995.1 Bacteroidales bacterium | reverse complement strand
ACAACAAAAAATTAATATTTGGAAAAATGATGGGGTTACCCAGAAAATAGATCAGAAAAATAAGTAGAAAAATATAATGATAAATGGAATCGCCCTGCAATGAAGCCGAAGATCGCGGAAACAGAATAAGCAATAAAAGAGGCAGGCGGGTTAACATTCCCGTCACCATTAACAATCGTTTCCGGTTTTTTATGCGTTTAATGAACTCATTCAAAAAAAGCAAGAACACAAAAACAACCGCGCTGAACTGAAACAAAAATCCCAACTGATAATTGGAGCCATGCAAACTTTTCAGAAAAACAAATTCATTCAAAGCCAATACCCCAAGTATAACACCCTCGATAAGAGTGTAAACAGTATGAAGTGCAAAAGTTTGCTTTTCGAGTAGATTTAAATTTAGCTTTTGGAGTTTTAACATAGGCTTAAAATGCAAATACAAAATTAGTCAATCTAAGAACACAAAATCTGTTTTTATATAAATTGAATAACACTATTTAGTATAGGTATAAATCCTGTTTCTACAGGGTCTGACGAAAGTTAGTGATTCAAAGTTCAAGATTACTTTTATGATTCAGAAGTAACAATTCTGTTACTTTTTTACCTGATTTGCCGCACGTTTGGTTCGGTAATCGGTACGCCATCATCATTTACTTTATATTTCACAATCACCAGAGGACAGCCAGATATTTTAATCATCATCACTACCCAGCCAGTACGTGGGTTAAACATCATCGTGGTTTTACCACTAATACGGCCACAATGTTTCGAATTTGTAGAGCCCTCCCATGAAAGAGTGCGTACACCTTCTGCTTCCATAATTTTGTTAAGTCCGCCACTGGCTAAATCATTCAATCGGTTACCGGCGAATTCATTCCCCACCAGTTTGGGAAATATCTCACCTCCAATAACTTTAAACAAATTACCCACTAGCTCATCAGTAAGATTAGCCCCGCCATAAACGGTACTTAACAAAGCTTTAATTGCACCAATACCGAGGCGTATGGCTAAGCCAAAACCCGGAAAAGCTTCAAGAGGTGCAAAGGCCACACCTACGGCTATACTTCCAATAAGATCGGAAATACTTGTATTGGTATTGTTAGCCATAGTCAGGGCTTTGGCTTCACAACTGCAAGGATTGGACATGTATTCTGCACTATGCCGTACCAGATTAAACAATAATCTTTTAGCCTGTAATTTCAATTGGCGGTCGCTAGGATCTATTTCTTCTTCTAAATAAGGTTTCGGTTTTGGACGTTTTCGTTCCTGTTCGCGTATTCTGTCAGCTTCTGCTTTTCGCTTAGCAGCTTCCTTGAGTTTATCTTCAAGGTCACGACGTTCTCTAGCCAATCTTTCTAGTTCTGCATTAGCTGCATCGATATCATCCCTATTTTGCCGTGTACGGCTTCTTAATTCTTCTGCACTGTCTCTATGTTGTTCGGCTTGTTGTCTATGTTGTTCTTCAAGTCCTTGTTTCGAATTAATGATCTGATTAAACATAGCCCAAAACTCAGTAACCTGAATGGTATCCGTCGGACAAACATCTTCAAAATCATCTAACTGATTTTGGAATACACATATATCAGGATTATTTTTACACCAAAGTACTAAGCGATTAAGAATATTTTTGATTTGTCTGCAAAGTTCATCCCGCTGTAGGTGGAGGTGTGAGAATTGGCCTGTCAGTATTTTAGCTTCCTCATATGCATCTCGGGCATTATTAACTTCTTGTTGCAAACGATCGCATTCATCCTGTACCGAATTAATTATTTCAGGCAATTCATCCAATCTCTTACGAACTTGCCGTGCTCGCTGATTTAAGTTTCTGATAAGACGCTCTTGAGCAGTTACTTCAGAAGCAATTTGAACCGGAACTGCACCTCTGTAAAATTTTATATTGCTCCCTCTACCAAAAATTAATCCAAACCCATACTCAAGATCGCCATTAGAGTTAGTTCTTCGATGTGAAGCAAAGTTATATCCCGATTGCCTCAATAAATCAGTTATTTTATGATAAGCATCTAATCTGGCCTGTTCCACCGCAGGTAATTCATTTCTCAAATCTATTTGTTCATTTTGCAATCCATCAAGTTGGTTTGCACAAAGCTCAAGGGCATCCTGAAGTCTGTTTAACTGCCCCCTCAATAAAGCAGTATCCAGAACGGGT
>JAOZQX010000271.1 GCA_029931995.1 Bacteroidales bacterium | reverse complement strand
CTGAGCTTTATACTGTTTGTATTTTAAGTCTAATTTTTTTCTTTTTAATAATTGTAAGCTATTATTGTAAACCGCTCTGTATAAATATGAGTTTACAGAACTTTTAATTTCAATACTCTTTCTTTTTTCCCATATTTTTAAAAAGATATCCTGAACCACCTCATTTGCATCATCTGTATCATTTACAATTCGTTCACTGTAAATAAGCAAAGGTTTATAATAGGCTCTGAATAAAGTTTCAAATGACCTAATATCACCTTTTTTTATTGAATCAAATTTTTTTATGTCAGGCTCCGAATTCACGTGTTAAATCTTTTCCTCAATATACAAATTTTTTAAAGCGACCGGGGGTTGTTATTTTTTTTAAGAAACAACAATCCTCCGGATCGGGAATTTATTTAAAACTGGAACCAATTATCGATTAACTTTTTTCAATCTTTTAATAGCTGTTTCAATTGATTCGTCAGGCTTAATGGTATTGTATGAGCCCCAAAAATCAGGATCATAAAAGTCAGCAACCCTCTCGGTAAAATAATCCGCATATTTAAACCTTTCTTTTACTTTTATTCGTTCAACTCCAACACTTGTTCTGTCAGTTATAGCAATCTCAAGCATCGTAGTATAATTAGTTGCAAATAATTTTTTCTCCCATTTAATATTAAAGTTTACAATAGCGTTGGCATAATTGAAAAACCATTTTCCGTTTTGTTCCTTATACATTACTTTGTAAACTGCTTTTACAGGTAGTAATTTTACTCCGGCCGGTTTTTTTCGGAGGAATAATCTGCTAGCTGCTGCGGCATCTAAAACATTCAACTCAAATTCAACACCGGTTATCGCAAGATTTTCTGAATCGATAAACAATCTCCCGTTGTGCATAGGGTTTTTTGATCTATAAGCTTGTTCAAATCGAATTACATAATTAATGCGGTCAAATATTTTCACCTGTGAATCCATGATGAATTTGTAGTTTTTCCAATTTTCCTCTGAAAATATTATGTTAGGATTTTTTACAATATCTAGAAGTAGAATTGAAGTAGGACCTCCCTGAACTTTAAATAATAGCGTATCTAAGCGTCTTTTGTCGGTTCCTTTTCTTCCTTTTAAAATTTTGGTTTGATCTATCTGGAATTCATTACTGTAGTTTGATTTGTAAATATCAAGTACGGCCTCGGCCAACGAAACATAATTTCTTTTTTTCTTAATAAACTCCCTGAAAAATGCGGTCATCTTATAAGGTTGATTCTCATAATTCTCTGGTACTTTGTCCAATGCCAGACGAACTAATTGATCAGGTGTTTTTGGAAAAATGACTACTTCTGCTAAAGAAATAGCGGTGGGCTCCAATTTAATTAAATGAACTTTTTCCTTAAAACTACTAATTGGATATACTAGGTTTTTATAACCCAAGTGAGAGATTATTATGTTCTTCGAATTGCTTGAATTATCAATTTTAAGAATAAACTCACCTTCGAGGTTTGAAATTGTTGCAGTGTTTTCACCTTTAACGGAAATACTTGCAAATGTTAATTGTTTATTTGACTTCGCATCAACAATCTTACCGCTAATTTCAAAGAAGTTTTTATTTTTTGTTTCGTCTTGATTTGATTTTCTTGCTGCCCACGAATTTGTATATGTTCCAGACAAGATAATGAAAACCAAAACTATTGACTTTGAAATTGTTTTCATCGTGTTTTGTTTTAAGTTGTACAGTAATTTTTTCGTCGTTTACTTTTAGATGCAGTATTAGGGAAATACCCTACACGTTTTCGGTATAATTTTACTTAAATGAGGCAATTAATCTTTACGAAAGAAAAAACTTAGGCTGTTTATAAAGATATATAAACAACATGCATAAAAAAACACTTATAATATGCCATTCACACGTTAAATCAGTTTCATAATTATGATATATCTGTTCCCGCAAGGAATGTGAATAGCTCTAATGGAATAAGAATTATTGTAAGGATGAGCCGAATTGTATTAATAGCCTTTTTTATGCTTTTTTATCTAAAAATAGAAAATATATTATTCTTTTTCAAATTGTTTTAGCCACAAATACATATTTTCAATGTTTTCGGTAAGATATACATGACCACCATTAAAAATCACAAAAGATAAATTTTCATTCCCTATTGCTTCCAGCGATTGATAAACTAATTGGTTGTCACCTAAGTTTCCATCAAAACCACCACAAACAAAATAAAAAGGTGTGTTTTTAACTGAGGTGATAGCAGCTTGAGTTAATTCTGATTGATTATACCAGATTGCTGAAGAAGATAATCCAATGGCCGCCCAAATATCTGGTGCAATTATTCCGAAGTGCCAAGCACCATATCCGCCCATTGAATGTCCTAATATGTATTTTCTTTTTTGATTAATACTTACTAGATCTTCCAGAATATCAATGCTTTCCCAAATATCAGTTTCTGACAAGCCTTGGTACCACCAATTTCCTCTTCCCCACGGTTCTAAAAGATAGCCATCTTCAAATGCAAATGTTTGAGAAGGATTAGTTATATATGGGTAAGTTAGGTATTTGATGGGGCTGGCCGGAATTTCCCACATTCCATGCAATGATACATAAAGCGGGTATTCGGCAGCTGGATTCCAGTTTGAAGGCGGGGTTAAATAAGCAAAAGATACTACTCCATCTGTTGGCGAGACCCAGGAAAGAATAAAGGAGCGGTTTCTATTTAAATAAGTGGAAATATCTCTTGAACTATAAAATGGGGTTACCGTACTAAAGCTATAATAGGCATCTTTAATCCAATCCAATTCAACTGATGTATAATCATCATACCCCTCAATTACTTCAATTATCGATTCGCAGTGCAGTTTAAAGAAAGTATTATCTGATCGGGCAGATAATTGATTTAAAGTATCTTTCAATGCAGTAGGGTAATCAATGACTGGTGTAATTTCTTTATCCTTGCTACATGCTAGAAATATGAGCATAAATAAAGAATGTACTACTAGTAAATTATATACTGATTTCATTACAGTGAATTTTTTTATTGTTTGGAAGTAGGATAATTCCGATACAAAAAACCATTTTTTACAAATCGAATGTTGAAAATGTGTT
>JAOZQX010000270.1 GCA_029931995.1 Bacteroidales bacterium | reverse complement strand
AAGAAAAATATGCTGCCACTGGTAAATTCCCAGGTGGCTTTTTTAAACGCGAAGCGCGTCCATCCGATTACGAAGTATTAATTTCTCGTTTGGTTGATAGAGCTCTACGCCCATTATTCCCAGAAGATTTCCATGCGGAAACTCAAGTTCAAATAGCCCTTATCTCAGGTAATTTAGATACAGTTCCTGATGCATTAGCAGCATTAGCAGCTTCAGCAGCTTTAACTGTATCAGACATTCCTTTTAATGGTCCTATTTCTGAAGTAAGAGTTGCACGTATCGATGGCAAAATGGTTATTAACCCTTCTGTTACAGATTTAGAAAAAGCAGATTTAGAAATGATGGTTGCCGCTACTATTGAGAATATCATGATGGTAGAAGGCGAAATGAAAGAAGTTCCTGAAGCAGTAATGCTCGAAGCTATAAAAGTTGCTCACGAAGCAATAAAAGTACAATGTCAGGCGCAGTTAGATTTAGCGGCTGAAGTTGAAAAAGCAAAAACTAAACGTGAATATTGTCACGAAACAAATGACGATGATTTAAAAGAACAAGTTAAAAAAGCAACTTACGACAAAGCATATAAAGTTGCGGCACAAGGTTTAGCCGACAAACATAAACGTTCTGAATTATTTGGTGAGATCAAGAAAGAATTTATTGAATCTCTACCCGAAGAGGAAGCAGCAGAAAAAGCTTCAATGATTGGTCGTTATTTCCATGATGTAGAAAAAGATGCTGTTAGAAACTGTGTACTTGACACTAAACTACGTTTAGATGGTCGTAAATTGGATGAAATTCGTCCAATCTGGACTGAAGTTGATTATTTACCTTCAACTCATGGTTCAGCTATTTTTACCAGAGGTGAAACACAATCATTGGTAACTGTTACTTTAGGTTCGAAAATGGACGAACAAACAATTGATGGAGCCATTTTTGAAGGTAAAAGCAACTTCTTACTACATTATAATTTCCCATCATTCTCAACAGGAGAAGCTCGTCCTAACAGAGGAACTAGCCGTAGAGAAGTTGGCCATGGTAATCTTGCCATGCGTGCATTAAAACAAGTCATTCCTAATGGAGCTGAAAATCCTTATACTATTAGAATTGTATCTGACATTCTCGAATCCAATGGATCTTCGTCAATGGCGTCGGTATGTGGTGGAACATTAGCTCTTATGGATGCTGGTGTGAGAATCACAAAACCCGTTTCAGGTATTGCCATGGGCATGATTAGTGATTCTGAAAGTGGAAAATACGCGATTCTTTCTGATATTTTAGGTGATGAAGATCACTTGGGAGATATGGATTTCAAAGTAACCGGAACTCAAGACGGTATTACTGCCTGTCAGATGGATATTAAAGTTGATGGTTTAGCGTACAAAGTTTTAGAAGAAGCTCTTGAGCAAGCTCGCAAAGGACGTCTTCACATTTTGGATGAAATGGCAAAAACCATTACTGAACCAAGAGAAGATTACAAACCACACGTTCCACGAATTGAAAAAATTATAATTCCTAAAGAATTCATTGGAGCAGTAATTGGTCCTGGTGGAAAAATTATTCAGGAAATTCAGGAAACTACAAACACAACTATCGTTCTGGAAGAAGTTGACAATATGGGTGTTATTGATGTTATGTCTAACAATAAAGCAGACATTGAAGCAGCTAAAGAACGCATCAAACAAATTGTTGCTGTTCCCGAAGTTGGTGAAATCTATCAAGGAACTGTTAAAAACATTGCAGCCTTTGGTGCTTTCATTGAAATAATTCCTGGAAAAGACGGATTACTTCACATTTCGGAAATTGATTGGACACGCACTGAAAATGTAGAAAAAGTTTTCAAAGTAGGTGATAAAGTGGAAGTTAAACTAATTGGAGTTGATCCTAAGACCGGCAAACTAAAACTATCGCGAAAGGTACTTTTACCAAGACCTCCAAAAGATTAGTAATAATGTAACCCTGTAAGGGTTTATACGTAAAACACCACACTAAAAAGGAATAATACTTTAAGAGAGAAAATGAGGCAGCTAAAAATTACCAAACAGGTTACCAATCGCGAAACCGCATCGCTTGACAAATATTTGCAGGAGATTGGTAAAGTTGAATTAATTACAGCAGATGAAGAAGTAACACTTGCACAGCGAATTAAACAAGGTGATCGCATTGCATTAGAAAAACTTACAAAAGCAAATTTACGCTTTGTTGTATCTGTTTCAAAACAATACCAAAATCAAGGATTAAGCTTACCTGACTTAATTAATGAAGGTAACTTAGGCCTGATAAAAGCAGCTCAGCGTTTTGATGAAACTCGTGGTTTCAAATTCATCTCGTATGCTGTTTGGTGGATCCGACAATCAATTTTACAAGCGCTTGCTGAACAATCAAGTATTCTCCGTTTGCAATTGAATAAGATTGGAGCTATCAATAAAATTAACAAAGCATATGCAAGGCTAGAGCAAAAATTTGAGCGCGAACCCAATCATGATGAGATTGCAGATTTACTCGAATGCTCAGAACAAGAGGTAAAAGATTCTGTAAAAAATTCAGGTCGCCATGTTTCTATGGATGCACCTTTGATTCAGGATGAAGATAACAATATGTATGATGTACTTCGTAACGATGAAGGCATTACTCCTGAAACAGAACTTTTATACGATTCACTCAGAAAAGAAATTGATCGTGCAGTAAGCACTTTAACTCCACGAGAAGCAGATGTTGTACGTTTATACTTTGGCTTAAACGGTGGTCATCCAATGACTTTGGAAGAAATTGGCGAGAAATTTGATTTAACACGCGAACGTGTTCGACAAATTAAAGAAAAAGCCATTCGCCGACTGAAACATACTTCAAGAAGCAAAATATTGAAAACATATTTAGGTTAAGATAGAGCGTCCCGATTAATCGGGACGCTTTTTTTTTGCTATATTTGAAAATAACAAGACTAAACAAATGAAACATTTAATTGCCCCTTCTTTATTATCTGCTGATTTTTCGAACTTGATTAAGGACATTGAGATGCTGAACCAAAGCCAAGCCGATTGGTTTCACATTGATGTTATGGATGGTGTATTTGTTCCGAAGTTTTCATTTGT